>NZ_JBHUXV010000022.1:0-113634 GCF_042669125.1 Streptomyces sp. NPDC057253
TCAACATATCTGGCGTTGATTTTTGGCACGCTGTTGAGTTCTCAAGGAACGGACGCTTCCTTTGTACTCACCCTCTCGGGCTTTCCTCCGGGCTTTTCCCTTCGGTCTTGCGTTTCCGACTCTATCAGACCGTTTCCGGTTCCGATTTCCTCGGTGCTTTCCAGGTTCCCGCTTCCGCGTTTCCCTTTCCGGCGGTTCCGACTCTATCAGATCCTTTCGGGCCTGATCCCCGGTCAGCGGGGCTTGTCTTCCCGGCTGTTGGGCCGTTCCGACGTCTCAAACCTTAGCGGACTCTCGCTGTGGTCCCAAATCGAGGAGCCACATCCAAATCGAATTGAATTCGGGCACGCCGAATTCACCCCGGCTGGGAGATCGTTCTGATGGTTTGAGTGGCCGCTGTCGCGGCGGGAGGTGCTACCGCAGAACCGTTACGGCCCCGTGGCAACCCGAAGAACTCTACGGATCGCGGAGGGGGCTGTCAAGCACCCTCTGTCAAGATCTTTTCAGTCGAGGTCGCTGAGCCGTCCGCCGGCGTCCGGCTGTGCGTGCTCCACCCTACGCAACAGCCTGGTGAGGACGTCACCGAAGGTGTTGCGCTCCTCCGCGGAGAGGTCCTGGAGCAGGTCCTCCTCGAAGACCGTGGCCATGCGCATCGCCTCCAGCCACTTCTCGCGGCCCTCGGCGGTCAGCTCCACGATCACGCGGACGCGGTTCGACTCGTCCCGCTCCCGGGTGACCAGTCCCTCGGCGAGCATGCGGTCGATCCGGTGGGTCATCGCGGCCGGCGTGAGGCCGAGCCGCTTGGCGAGATCGCTGGGACCCATCCGATAGGGGGCGCCGGAGAGCACGAGGGCCTTGAGCACCTCCCACTCGGCGTTGCTGATGCCGAGGGCGGCGGTCTGGCGGCCGTAGGCGACGTTCATACGGCGGTTGAGGCGCGAGAGCGCCGAGACGATCTGCTCGACCTGGGGGTCGAGGCCCTGGAACTCGCGCTGGTAGGCGGCGATCTGCTCGTCGAGCGTCGGCTCGGGGACGCCAGGGGGCTCGGCCATGTGCGCAGTATCGCACGCCCATCCTTTGCCCTGAAGTCCTTCAGTATGTACTCTTTAGATTCGAACTTTAACTCTGAAGTCTTCACTCCTAACTAGTGAGAGAGGTGAACGTGACCAGGGCGATGGGCGCAGCGATGCGCCGGATCCACGTGGGCAACGCACTCAGCGCGTTCGGGCTCGGTTTCACCGTCCCGTATCTGTACGTCTATGTGGCGCAGGTGCGTGGGCTGGGAGCCATGACGGCGGGGCTGGTCCTTGCCGTCTTCGCCGTGGCGGCACTGGTCGTGCTGCCGTTCGCCGGGCGGGCCATCGTCCGGCGCGGCCCGCTGCCGGTGCTGCTCACCGCCCTGGTCACCGCCGCGATCGGGTCACTGAGCCTCGGGCTCTCGGCCCACGCCTCGACCGTGCTGCTGTCGGCGGCCCTGCTCGGGGCCGGACAGGCCGTGATGCAGCCGGCCCTGGCGACGATGATCGTGGACTGCTCCACCGCGGAGACGCGGTCGAGGGCCTTCGCCACGCAGTTCTTCCTGCAGAACCTCGGGCTCGGCGTCGGCGGTCTCATCGGCGGGCATCTCGTGGACACGTCGAGCGCCGCGTCCTTCACCCTGCTGTTCGCGATCGAGGCGGCGATGTTCCTGCTGCTGGTGGTCGTCATGGCGACCCTGCGGCTGCCGCACTCGCCGCGGATCGCGGAGGCGCCGGGCCGGTCCGCCAAGGGCAGCTGGAAGCAGCTGCTCGGCAACCGGGCCATGGTGCAGCTGTGCGTGCTGGGCTTCGTGCTGTTCTTCGCGTGCTACGGCCAGTTCGAGTCGGGCCTGAGCGCGTACGGCGTGGAGGCCGCCGGCATCTCCACCTCCGCGCTGGGGACGGCCCTGGCCGCCAACACCGCGATGATCGTGGTCGCGCAGTTCGCCGTGCTGAAGTTCGTGGAGCGGCGCAGGCGTACCCGGGTGATCGCGGCGGTCGGCCTCATCTGGGCGATCGCGTGGCTCACCGCGGGTTACGCGGGCCTGGGACACGGCAGCCAGGAGATGGCCACGGCCGCGTTCGTGTCGACGTACGCGCTGTTCGGCCTGGGTGAGGCGATGCTGTCCCCGACCGTCGCCCCGCTGGTCGCCGACCTGGCGCCGGAGGGCATGGCGGGCCAGTACAACTCGGCCTTCGCCCTGGTCAAGCAGCTCGCCCTGGCGGTCGGCCCGGCGGTGGGCGGCCCCCTGGGTGCCTCGCTGCACGCGCCGTACATCGTGACGTTCCTGCTGTTCTCCCTGGGCATCACCTACCTGGCGATACGCCTGGGCAAGCAGCTGACCCCGATCCAGAACCAGCCGTCGCTGAGGAAGAGCCGGGTAGTGGCGCAGGGTGGAGCGACGGCGAAGTCTCTGGCCGCCTAGCTGCAACTCCTCAGGGGCGCGGGGAACTGCGCGACAAGCCCCCACTCAGCCGCAGTCGCCCCGCGTCCTCAGGCCGCTACCCCTTGGGCAACACGAACTCGCACCAGACCGCCTTCCCCCCACCAGGCGTCCTCCGCGACCCCCAGTTCGACGCGATGGTCGCCACGATCGCGATCCCCCGCCCCGACTCGTCCCCCGGTTCCGCCCTCCGGCGCCGCGGCAGGTGGTCGTCCCCGTCCGTCACCTCGACGATCAGGCGCCGGTCGGTGCGGCGGAGCCGTAGCCGCATGGGCGGGGTCCCGTGCTGAAGGGAATTGGCGACCAGTTCACTCACCGCCAGCACCCCCAGGTCATGCAGCTCGACCGGGAACCGCCAACTGGTCAGCACGCCGGAGGCGAACGCACGCGCGCGTGGGGCCGCCTCGACCCCGCCCAGCAGTTCGAGACCGGCGTTGCGGAAGAGCTCGCCCTCGGGGCCGGTGTGGGCCGGGTGCTGGAGGACCATGACCGCGACGTCGTCGTCGTGCTCGGCGGTGACGCCGGCCGAGCGGACCAGGCGGTCGCAGATCACCTGCGGGGTGCCGGTCGCGCCGGCCAGGGCGCGTTCGAGGGCCGCGATGCCCTCGTCCAGGTCCTCGTTGCGGCGCTCGACCAGGCCGTCGGTGTACAGGACGGCCGTGGAGCCCGGGCCGAGGGGAATGGAGCCCGAGGCGTGCATCCAGCCGCCGGTGCCCAGGGGCGGGCCGGTGGGTTCGTCGGCGCGCAGGACGGTGCCGCTCTCGTCGCGGACCAGGATCGGCAGGTGGCCGGCCGAGGCGTAGACCAGCTTGCCCTCGTTGGGGTCGTGGATGGCGTACACGCAGGTGGCGATCTGGTTGGCGTCGATCTCCGTGGCGAGGCCGTCGAGGAGCTGGAGCACCTCGTGCGGGGGCAGGTCGAGGCGGGCGTACGCCCGCACGGCTGTCCGGAGTTGGCCCATGACGGCTGCCGCGCGGACCCCCCGGCCCATGACGTCGCCGATGACGAGGGCGGTGCGCCCGCCGCCCAGGGTGATGACGTCGTACCAGTCGCCGCCGACCGCGGCCTCGGTGCCGCCGGGGTGGTAGGTGGCGGCGATGCGGAGGTCGTCCGGCTGTTCGAGTTCCTGGGGGAGCAGGCTGCGCTGGAGGGTGACGGCGGTTTCGCGCTGGCGGCGCTCGCTGGCTCTGAGGCGCTCGGCGGCCTCGGCGTGGTCGGTGACGTCGGTGGCGAAGACGAGTACGCCGCCGTCGCCTTCGGTGACCGGGGTGCAGGTGAACGTGTAGGAGCGGCCGTCGGGGGCCTTGCGGGACTTGACCGTGCGGGGCTTGCCGCTGCGCAGGACCTGGTCCAGGAGCGGGAGGAGGCCGATCTCGTCGAGCTCCGGGAGGGCTTCGCGGGCCGGTGCGCCGGGCGAGCGCAGTCCGAAGGCGACCACATAGGCGTCGTTGACGTAGGCCAGGCGGTGGTCGGGGCCGTGGACGAGGGCGACGAGGGCGGGGACGCGGTCGAGGACCTCACGGACGGGGAGTTCGTCGACGGCGGGGACCGGGACGGTGAGCTGCTCCGCGCGGGCCGCGGGGACCGCGCCCTCGCTCAGGCGGTCCTCGGTGACCAGGTCGTCGGTCCGCGCTGCGGCGCGGCGCTGCGTTCCGGGGAGGCGGGCGCTCCAGCGCGTGAAGTTCACGAATCCTTGCCTCGTGTCGTCGTCTTCGGCGTCTTCGGGCCGGCTCCTGGATCGGCCGGTGGGCTGGGGACGGCAGCCCGGGGGTGCAGCACGGTGGGAAGACCTCTTGGGTTCGAGGGGCGGGCGGCTGCCCGTCCGAGGACGGGCATCAGTGTGGCAGGGAGCCGACCGGGTCGACATGCGTCAGACGCCGGGGCGGTCGGTGGAGTTCCTCGGTCCGGTCAGGACGACCCCTTCGGGTCGTTCACAGGGTCATGAGGAGGCTTTCCACCGGCCGCGAGTTCGAACTCCGCCCGGGGATGTTCGAGTGAACCGAGGGAGACGATCTCCCGCTTGAAGAGCCCCGACAGGGTCCATTCGGCGAGGACGCGGGCCTTGCGGTTGAAGGTGGGCACCCTGCTGAGGTGGTAGACGCGGTGCATGAACCAGGCAGGGTAGCCCTTCAGCTTGCGTCCGTAGACCTGCGCGACACCCTTGTGCAGTCCCAGGGAGGCCACTGAGCCGACGTACGCGTGCGCGTACGTCTCCAGCGGCTCGCCGCGCAGGGCGTGCACGATGTTGTCGCCGAGGACCTTGGCCTGGCGGACGGCGTGCTGGGCGTTGGGCGCGGTCTCCCTGCCGGGCTCGTCGGCGGTGACGTCGGGGACCGCGGCCGCGTCTCCGGCCGCCCACGCGTGCGTGACGCCCTCCACGGTGAGCTGGGGGGTGCACTTCAGCCGGCCTCGCTCATTGAGCGGGAGGTCGGTGGCGGCGAGGAGCGGGCTGGGTTTGACGCCGGCCGTCCACACGACCGTACGCGTGGGGAAGCGGTTGCCGTCGCTGAGGACGGCGACGCGGTCCACGCAGGACTCCAGGCGGGTGTTCAGCCGGACGTCGATGTTGCGGCGGCGCAGTTCACTGACGGTGTAGCGGCCCATCTCCTCGCCGACCTCGGGGAGGATGCGGCCGGTGGCCTCGACGAGGATCCACTTCATGTCCTCGGGACGGACGTTGTGGTAGTAGCGCGCGGTGTAGCGGGCCATGTCCTCCAGTTCGCCGAGCGCCTCCACGCCCGCGTAGCCGCCGCCGACGAAGACGAAGGTCAGGGCCGCGTCGCGGATCGCGGGGTCGCGGGTGGAGGAGGCGATGTCCATCTGTTCGATCACGTGGTTGCGCAGGCCGATTGCCTCCTCGACCGTCTTGAACCCGATGGCGTGCTCGGCGAGCCCGGGGATCGGCAGGGTGCGCGCGATCGAGCCGGGGGCGAGGACGAGTTCGTCGTACGACAGCTGCTCGCCGCCGGTGCGCTCCTCCTCGGTGGCGAGGGTGGTGAGGGAGGCGGTGCGCTTGGCGTGGTCGATCGCGGTGACCTCGCCGACGAGGATGCGGCAGCGGTCGAGGACGCGGCGCAGCGGTACGACCACATGGCGCGGGGAGATCGATCCGGCGGCCGCTTCGGGCAGGAAGGGCTGATAGGTCATGTACGGGTCGGGCGTGACGACGGTGATCTCGACCTCGGCCCGTTCGAGTTCCCGTTTCAGCTTCCGTTGCAGCCGCAGGGCCGTGTACATCCCGACGTAGCCACCGCCGACAACCAGAATGCGCGCACGTTCCTTCACCATCCCATGACGCACCCGCCGCTTGAGTTTGTCCACAGCCTCGACAATTTGTGTGACCGGAGTTCCTCGGCGCGCCGGGTTGGCCGAATCTCCGGAGCGCGCGGAAGGTTCGCAGGTCAATGGGTGTGCGCCGGGCGGGCGGAGGGGGTGCAATCGGGGCGTTTGGCACCCGTACTCCGATCGGGGGGCGCTCCGTGCGGAACCTGCCCCTTCTGAATTGACCCCCACTCAACTATGTTCGTGTGTCGACGGGGTGTAGGGGGATGCGCTCCGGGTCCGCGACGGGCGGACTCGCGAAACGGGCATGTTCCGCACGCTCCGGCTTTCGATGGCGGGGAGAGTCTCCGGGGGGAGACGTCATTACCGGGGGATCATTTATGCACATTCAGGACTCTCATTGGTCCACCGCGTCAGCCATCGCACCCGGTGGCGGGTCGACGGGCGGCGCGATGGGCTCGGCGATGAGCGCGGCGGGCAACGGACGCGGGGACGTGTCGCGTTCGACCCCGCTGCGCGTGGACGCACAGCGCAATCTGGAACACGTACTGCGCGCGGCGCGCGAGGTCTTCGGCGAGCTGGGTTACGGCGCGCCGATGGAGGACGTGGCGCGGCGCGCCCGGGTGGGTGTCGGCACCGTGTACCGGCGCTTCCCGAGCAAGGACGTCCTGGTCCGGCGGATAGCCGAGGAGGAGACCTCCCGGCTGACCGACCAGGCCCGGGCGGCGCTCGGCCAGGAGGACGAGCCGTGGTCGGCGCTGTCGCGCTTCCTGCGCACCTCGGTCGCGTCGGGCGCCGGGCGGCTGCTGCCGCCGCAGGTGCTGCGGGTCGGGGTCGCCGACGAGGGCGACGGCTACGACGAGGCGCGGGTGCCGCAGCAGCGGACCACGCCGGGCTCCGGTGAGCTGCGGCTGGTCCCGGAGGAGGGCTCGCTGGTCTCCGGCGACGACGACGCCGGGGCGGCGGCGCTGCTGGAGGTCGTGGGCCAGCTCGTGGACCGCGCGCGTGCGGCCGGTGAGCTGCGGACCGACGTGTCGGTGTCGGACGTCCTGCTGGTGATCGCGACCGCGGCGCCCTCGCTGCCGGACGCGGCGCAGCAGGCGGCGGCCTCGGCGCGGCTGCTGGACATCCTGCTGGAAGGTCTGCGGTCGCGGCCGGCGTGACCCGTCAAGGTGACATCGGGGTGCGGTCGGATTGCCGTCCGCACCCCGGAACATTCCCGGCCATTTCCGGCGGATCGCTCAACTGCCGTGCGGCGCACGACGGTTGAGCATTCCCCGAACGGGTGAGAGCTAGTACCGCGCTGCCGGAAAACCCCACGGACGAGTGGTTGCGGCGCACTCAGCCCTACTGACTAAAAGTCGATATGGCACGCTGACCCGGTGTTCTGGACTGGTGGAGCCGGCGGCGGGGGCATTCCGCGATGAGCGTTGACGGGCGGAACGAGCCGCTGGGCGAGGACGACGGGGGCGCCGACGGCACCCCACAGGTGCCCAGTCAGGGCGGCCGGCCCGGCATCCCCCAGGGCGGCATCCCGGCCCAGGGCGGGGAACCCGTCGAGGGCAGCGTGCCGGCCCAGCGCGACCGGCGCGAGGACGGCAGCGTCCTGCCGCCGCCCCCGGATCTGCCGCCCTCCGACGCCGACCTGATCGAGCGGATGCGCTCCGGCGACGACACGGCCTACGAGGCGCTCTACCGGCGCCACGCGAACGCGGTCCGCCGCTACGCCCGCACCTGCTGCCGCGACGGCCACACCGCCGACGACCTCACCGCCGAGGTCTTCGCCCGCGTGCTCCAGGCGGTGCGGCGCGGCCACGGCCCCGAGCACGCCGTGCGCGCCTATCTGCTCACCAGTGTCCGGCGCGTCGCCGCCGACTGGACCAGGTCGGCCAGGCGCGAGCAGCTGGTCGACGACTTCGCGGTGTTCGCCGCGCAGGCCGCGCGCTCGGCACAGGTGTCGGACGACGACACACTCGACCTCGGCGCCGATGTGCGCGCGATGCACGAGGCCGAGCAGTCCATGGCCATGCAGGCCTTCCGGTCACTGCCCGAGCGCTGGCAGGCCGTGCTGTGGCACACCGAGGTCGAGGACGAGTCGCCGAGCGAGGTCGCCACCCTCTTCGGGCTCGACGCCAACGGGACGCGCGTGCTGGCCAGCCGCGCCCGCGAGGGCCTCAAGCAGGCCTATCTCCAGGCCCACGTCAGCGCGACCCTCGCCGGCGACGAGGAGTGCGCCCGCTACGCCGACCGGCTCGGCGCCTACGCCCGCGGGAGCCTGCGCACCCGGGCCGAGCGCGGTCTGCGCAAGCACCTGGAGGAGTGCGCCAAGTGCCGGCTGGCCGCGGGCCAGATCAAGGAAGTCGCCGGCGGTATCCCCGCCGTCGTACCGCTCGCGGTCATCGGCTGGTTCGGGGCCGCCGGGTACGCCAAGGCCGTCGGGCTCATCGCCGGTGGCGCCGGAGCGGCCGGTGCCGCGGGCGCGGCCGCCGGGGCGAGCGGAGGCTCCTCGGGCGGGGCGGGCGCCGGCGGCGCCGCGGCCTCGGAGGGACTCGGCGCGCCGGTGAAGGCCGGTATCGCGGCCGGTGTGGTCGCGGTGGCCGCCGCCGCGGTGGCACTCGCGCTGATCGGCGACGACAGCCCGGCCAGGAAGCCGGACGCCAAGCCGCCCGCCTCCGCACCGGTGGTCGAGCCGGGCGAGCCCACCCCCGCGCCGAGCGTGCCCGAACCGCAGCCCCCGCTGGTCCCGGTCGCGGCGGCCACCCCCACCCCGGCGCCCGCCGACTCGCCCGCACCGGCCCCGAAGACCACCCCCACGCCCACGCCGACCCCCACCCCGAAGCCGACCCCCACAACGGCACCGAAGCCCCCCGCCCCTCCCGCACCCACGCCCACCCCGACACCTACTCCCCCGCCGCCCCCGGCCGTCTACCAGTGGAGCGAGCTGGCCTACGACGTCTCCGGCGACGGCAGCGGGCCCGAGATGCGGATCGGCGAGAGCAGCTGGGTGTGGCAGCGCTACGGCGTCTCGATCGCCGGCAGCCGATACAGCCACGGCGTGACCGTGCACGGCCACTCCTCCGTCACGATCGACCTCAACCGCGCGTGTGCGTCCTACGACGCGATGGTGGGCGTCGACGACATGACGCTGGGCCTCGGCAAGGTCTACTTCTCCGTCTACGCCGACGGGGTCCGGCTGTGGAAGTCCGGTCTCGTCGAGGGCGGGGACGCGGCCGTGCCCGTCCATGTGAACCTCGCCGGGCGCAAGACCGTACGGCTGGTGGTCGAGCCGCACAGCCACCTCGACGACCTCATGCTCGCGGACTGGGCCGAGTCGAAGTTCAGCTGCTCCTGGCGCGCCGCGCCCTGAGCGCCTCGTCGAGTTCGGCCAGGATCTCGGCCAGGGTGAGGTCCGCGCCCCGGGTGTGTTCCGCCGCGTAGCGCTCGGGTCCCAGGCCGGTGCGGGCGGCGGTCTCCGCGCGCTCCACCACCACGCGTTCGGGATGCGGACGCGGATCGCCGTCGCGCCGGCGCTCGGCGGCGGCGAGCAGCCGGACCGCGCGCGGGAGGTCGCCGAGATCGCAGAGCAGGGCCGCCGCCGCGTCCACGAGCGCCGTGATCACCGCGTCGGAGCAGCGCTGGTCGATCGCCTCGCGGATGGTGTCGGTCAGCAGTGGCAGCCCGTGCTCCGGGCCCGACTCCTCGGCCGTGACCATCGCCTCGACCGAGTTCAGCATCACCGTGAACTGCGGCGGCGGCACCACCTGCCCCAGCTCCGCGCGGACCTCGTCCACCAGGGCACGCGCGCGTGCGGGGTCCTTGTCGTCCAGGGCCATATGGGCCCGCAGCAACCGCACGAACGCCCTGGTCTCCGGGACGCCGTACCGGTCGCCGGCCTCGCTCGCCTCCTCCAGGGTGCTCAGCGCCGTCGCCCGCTCACCCGTGCGGTACGCGACCTCGGCGAGCCGGGCGATGAGGAACGGCGTCTCGGCGTACGCCCCCACCTCGTAGGCGAGCCGGAGCGCCGTCTCGTACTCCTCCTTGGCCGCCGCCGGGCGGCCCCGGGCCATGGCCGCCTCGCCGGCCGCGCTGCTGACCTGGGCGCGGAGCCAGCGGTCGCCCACGCGGCGGCTGAGCGTGCGCAGCTCCTCCAGATCGTCGTCCACGCCGGCCATGCCGCCCGGGGAGTCGACGATCATGTGCGTGCGGAACATCAGGGACACGGCCACGGACCAGTCGTCGCCGTGGGCCCGGCAGTTGGCCACGGCGGCCTCCATGAGGGGCCGGATGTCCGTGGGGTCTCCGAGCATGACGCCCACCAGGGGCCAGATCATGCCGGGCAGACGGGCCGCGTCGGGGCCGCCCCGGGCGAAGTGGTCGCGCACGAGGGTGACGTAGCGGTGCAGGCGCGGGTCCAGGCGGCTGTCGATGGGCTCCGTCTCGGCTCTGAGGAAGAGGTAGAGCATGCGGAGGTTCATCCGGACGGGTGTCTCCGTGTGCGGAGCGGCGAGGAAGGCGTCGACCGGGTCCCCGGCCTCGACCCCGTCCACGGTCGCCCCCGGACCCAGCACCCGGACCGCCCAGGACATGCCCTCCCGGCGGTAGTTGCGCAGCCACCAGAACCAGCCCATGGCGAGGACCAGGGCCGAGGCCTCCGGCTCCGCGCCCGCTGTGATCGCGCGGTCGAGGGCGGCGCGGATGTTGTCGAGTTCGGTCTCCAGGCGAGCGATCCAGGGGAGCTGGTCGGCGGAGCGCAGACGGGGTTCGGCCTCCTCGACCAGCGCGCGCACCCACGCGCGGTGCCGGAGCTCGGCGGCGGCACGCAGCGCGGGGGACTCGGCGGCGCGCTCGACGGCGTACTCGTGAATGGTCTCCAGCAGGCGGTAGCGCATGCCGTCGGAGCCGTCCCGCTCCCACGGGACCGCCACGACCAGGGACTTGTCCACGAGCGCCCCGAGGAGCTCGGCGGCCGGTGCGCCGCACACCGCCTCCGCGGCCTCCAGGTCCCAGCCGCCCGCGAAGACGGACACCTCGCGCAGGAACGTCCGCTCCCGCTCGTCGAGCAGGTCCCAGGACCAGTCGACGACGGCCCGCAGGGTCTGCTGGCGGGGCAGGACGGTACGGCTGCCGGAGGTGAGCAGCCGGAAGCGGTCGTCGAGCCGGTCGGCGATCTGCCGTGGGGTCAGCATCCGCAGCCGGGCGGCGGCGAGCTCGATACCGAGGGGGAGCCCGTCGAGCCGCCGGCAGATCTCGGCGACCGACTCCTTGTCCGCGAGCACGCCGGCCGCGTCGGGACGGACGGCGGCGGCGCGCTCGGCGAAGAGGCGGCTCGCCTGGTCGGGGAGGAGGGGCTCGACTGGTCGCACCGACTCTCCGGGCACGCCCAGGGGTTCCCGGCTGGTGGCGAGGACGGTGAGCCCCGGGCAACGGGTGAGGAGGGTCTCCGCGAGGTGGGCTGCCGCCTCGATGACATGTTCGCAGTTGTCAAGGATCAGGAGCTGGCTGCGCGGGGCGCAGTACTCGACGAGCAGGGCGAGCGGGTCGTCCTGCGGGGCCGTCAACTCGGTGGTCATGAGCACGGTCTCGCGCAGACCGAGCGCGCTGACCACCGCGCCGGGCACCGCCTCCGGCCGGTCGAGCGGGGCGAGCTCGACCAGCCACGCCTGCGGGAGCCCGGCGGCGGCCTCCTCGGCGAGACGGGTCTTTCCGGATCCGCCCGGTCCGGTGAGGGTGACGAGGCGGGCCCTGTGCAATTCGGAACGGATGGCGTCGAGTTCGGGTTCCCGGCCCACGAAAGAGGTAAGCCGCGGACGGATGTTGCCGCTGGGATCGGCGGGACGGCTGCGCGGGGGCGTGAGCAGCTCGCCGTGCAGGGCCCGCAGTTGCGGCCCGGGGTCGGTGCCGAGACCGTCGGCGAGCGCCCGGCGGGCTTCCTCGTACGCGGCGAGGGCGTCGGCACCCCGACCGCTGTCCCGCAGGGCGCGGATCAGCAGGAGGTGCAGCGACTCGTCGTACGGGTGCGCCTCGCTCAGCTCCTTCAACTCCGGTACGACGTCCTGGGCGCGGCCGAGCAGCAGGTCCGCCTCGATCCTGGCCCGGGTGGCCTCCATCCGCAGGGCCTCCGGCCGGGTCGCGGCGGAGCGGTCGGGCAGGTCGGCGAGGGCGGGACCGCGCCACAGGGCGAGGGCGGCGGTGAGCGTGCGTGCGGCGGCACGGGGGTCGCCGTGGGCCAGGGCGTCCGTGCCCTCTCTCACCAGCCGCTCGAAGACATGCAGGTCCACGTCGTCGCCGCCGGCGGCCAGCCGGTATCCCTCCGGCCCGGACAGCACCACGCCCTTACCGACGACCCGCCGAAGCCGCCCCACGAGAGCCTGCAGCGCAGCCGAAGCGTCCTGCGGCGGCGCCTCCCCCCACACGTCATCAACCAGCCGCTCCACACTGACGGCCCGCCCGGGCCGTAGGGCGAGGGCAGCGAGCAGCGCGCGAACGCGGGCGCCGCCAAGAGCTATTTCGGCACCGCCATCGCCCATGACTTGGGTGACCCCGAGAATCCTGTACCGCACGGGCATATTGTCGCCGGGTTCGGGCGCCTACGGGGTTGCCTGGCCGGGTTGTGGGGCGGGTGCGGGTCCGTTGTGGCTTGTCGCGCAGTTCCCCGCGCCCCCGCTGCGCTGGGCTTGGGCGGGCGCCAACTGGGGTGCCGGGCCAGGCTGTCGGGCGGGTGCGGGGCCGTCGTGGCTGGTCGCGCAGTTCCCCGCGCCCCTGAGGAGTGCAGTCACGCGCGCTACGACGGGACCGTCAGCTACTCTCGCCCGCCCCCGCCAGGCCGTTGGCCGCGCGCGGACGCCCCTCCGGCGGTTCGCCGCGTACGGCGTGAAGGGGACGGGGTGGGGGGTGTCCGCCCGCAGCGGCCGGCGTCCGGAACCGAGAACTGCTCAAGTGACCGAGCCGCCGGACCGAGGACGGATACCCCCCGCCCCGGCACCGACCCACCCACCGCACCGCACGCGCTACACACGCCCCCACCGAGCAGCAACGGGCCGCCGCAGGCATCCAGGGGCGCGGGGAACTGCGCAACAACGCCCGCCCCCACCAAGCCGCAGACGAACAACCGCTCAACCGCCGGAGGCCAATGCTCCGCGCGAAGGCCGAATCCCCCCCGGCACCGCCCGCGCCCGCGCCGGCGTCCCCGTCCAGCACGTCCCGCGGCGGGCCAGCAGCCGTCCCAGCCACAGCTCCAGCGAGACCAGGTCGGCCAGCCCGTCCAGCGGCAGTGGTTCGCCCTCCGCCGCCCCCCGCAGGGCCTTGCGGACCACCCGCGCCTCCACCAGCCCCGCCTGCGCCAGCAACGGCGTGCCGAACAAGGACATCAGCGAGTCCGCCGCCACCCGCAACCCCGTCCGCGTCGCCGCCGCAGAGGAGGCGTGCGAGGGCGCGCCCCACCCCGGGGGAAGGTCGGAGACCCCCGCCCCCTCCAGCACCGTACGGAGGATCTCGGCCCGCGCCCCCGGCTGGACCCGCAGCGCCTCGGGAAGCGCCCGGCAGGCCCGGACCACCTGGTTGTCGAGGAACGGCGCGTGCAGCCGCTGGGACCGGATCTCCGCGGCCTGCTCCAGCACCCGCAGATCCGACGCGTGCCGCGCGAGCGCCGCACGCGCGCGGAAGTCGCCGGGATGCTGACCGGGACCGACCCCGGAACGGTGCGTCGCGCCTTGCAGGCGAACCGATACTTCAGCGAGCGCCTCCCCCGTCAGCCACCGCGCCGCGGGCCCCGGTCTGGCCCAGGTGAGCGCGGCGAGGGACGCGCCCACCGCACCCCCGGGCTCGTCGAAACGCTGGTGCATGAGCCGGTCGGCCAGCATCTCCAGACCGACCCGGTACGGCGTACGGGCCAGCCGTCGCGCCGCGCCGTACACGCGCGCGGGGACGAACACGGACCCGTCCGCCTTCGCCAGCGCGGCCACCGGCCGGACCAGGTGGCGCCGCTTGCGATCCATCAACAGGTCGGCGAGGCGGGCCGGATGCGCGTCCAGGACCTGCCGGGCCCCGTACCCCGTGAAGTGGTCCGCGCTGCCCGCGGCCAGCCGGGCCCGGTGCCGCGCGGCCGTCACCAGGGACGCCCCGGGTTCGTCCGTCAGCGGCCCGTCCAGCTCGGCGTACGGCAGGGTCTCCTCACCGCCCGCCACCACCACATGGTGCAGCCGGGGATTGGCCGCGAGCGTCCCCGCCCGCTCCACCTCGGCCTCCCGCCCGCCCACGACGAGGTCGTTGAAGGTGACCGCGAGCAGCCGCTCACCGGCCCCCGTGCCGTGCCCCAGGACGGTCCCCGGCATCCCCGGCAGCCCGGCGGCCAGCAACGCCAGCGTCCCCGACGCGGGCCCCCCGGACAGGTCGGCCCCGATCCCCGGCACCGGCATCCCGCGCGCGGCACGCCGTTCGGCGGGGCCCATGCCGGGCACCGGACCGGGGTCGATGTCGGGCACGTGCCGGGGCGCCGACAGACGCGCGCGTACCGCCTCCACGAGAGCGTCCCGTACGGCGTCGACCGCGCTGTCCGCGTCGGCGGTGGGCGCGGCGACGGCGAGGGAGGCGACCGGCTCGTACCCGGCGATCTCCCGGGCGCCGTTGCGCAGGATCAGCGCGTGCCCCGGCGGAATGCGCCGTACGCCCTCGTAGGGGGTGGAGTCGTGCAGGGCGGCCGGGACGTCGGGGGCGGCGAGCAGTGCGGCGAGGTGCCCGAAGTCGAGGTTGGCCTCGATGAGGTCGGCGAGGGGCAGGGCCGCGGTCGCGTAGGCCGTACCGCCGGCCCAAGGGGTGTAGAACACCGGTCGCGCGCCCGCCAGATCGCCGCACACGGTGATCCGGCGGCCCACCTGGACCACCGCCGTGTACGCCCCCGACCAGGCCGTCAGATGCCGAAGTGCCCCTCCGCGCGCGGCGAGCAGTCCGACCCGCAGCTGTTCGTCGGAGGCTCCGCAGGTGCCGAAGACGGCGATCCGGGTCTGTGCGTCGACCTTCACCACGCGCACTTCGTCGGGCCGCCAGTCGCCGACCGCCCACAGCGGATCGGGGTCGCCCCACAGGAGGTGGGACCCCACCGGGTGCACGGTCTCGCCGTCGCTTCCGGTCGCCCCGGCCGCGCCGATTTCGGAGACACCGGCGGCGGTGCTGCTCCATCCCACCAACCACCGCATCGACGCCTCCACAGGCTGTGGACAACCAGTGCACCGTTCGAACCGGTCACCATGCTGCCATGAAGGACGCCTGCCGGAGGGCCGGTGGAGCCGCTCGGGATACGGGGAACGCGCCCCCGCGAACACCCGCGTACGCCTGCGGACACCCGCGCGGAGCAGGAGGTGTGCGACGCGAATGCGCCCCCGATACGCTCCCCAAAAACACCTAACGCGCCCTCAACTGCCATGGTGGGAGGGCTGATCGCCCGCGAGAACGAGGGTCGGTTTTCAGCCAAATCGGCGTCATGAGGACAGGCTCGCGCACGCTCCGTGCACAGTCCGCGCGCCGCACGACAGGCGCGCAGCCCGGGAGACGCCACTTCGCCCCCCGGGCCGTTCCGCCGCCCGCGGGGATGGAGGCGGCGGTGTCCCCCAGCCCACTGGATCCAGTACAGCGGGCCGACCCACGCATCATCCATCGAAGCGCTCCACCCGTGGCCGGAGAAGAGCGCACACACGGGCGCACGGCCACACAACAGGAGCACGACGCAACTGCGCGTATCGGACCCGTACTTCAGTACGGACCACAATCCCGCCATCCGGAACAATGCCCCTTAACGCTTGGGATCCGGCGAACTACGCTGGGTTTACGAATGCCGCGTGGTTATGCCAGCGCGGCAGCCGTCTGTGTCGAGGGGTGGCGCATGTCCAGGGAGCAACGCGGGCCGAACGAAAAGCTCGGCGCCGTTCTCGCCCTCGCGGGAATCAGCAACGCAGGACTCGCGCGTCGCGTCAACGATCTTGGCGCTCAACGCGGGTTGACTCTTCGCTACGACAAGACGTCGGTGGCGCGCTGGGTGTCGAAGGGCATGGTGCCGCAGGGCGCCGCGCCGCACCTCATCGCGGCCGCCATCGGCCAGAAGCTCGGCCGTCCGGTGCCGCTCCACGAGATAGGCCTGGCGGACGCGGATCCCGCACCGGAGGTGGGCCTCGCCTTCCCCAGGGACGTCGGACAGGCCGTCAGGTCGGCCACCGAGCTCTACCGCCTGGACCTCGCCGGCCGCCGGGCCGGCTCGGGCGGCATCTGGCAGTCCCTCGCCGGTTCGTTCGCAGTGAGCGCATACGCAACGCCTGCCTCACGGTGGCTGATAACCCCGGCCGACAGCTCGGTCGCGCGGGAGACGAACCACTCCGAGGGCTCCGGCGCACCGCTCAAAGTCGGCCACAGCGACGTGCAGAAGCTGCGGGAGGCCGCCGACGACGCCAGGCGCTGGGACTCCAAGTACGGAGGCGGCGACTGGCGTTCTTCCATGGTGCCGGAGTGTTTACGGGTGGAGGCGGCACCGCTGCTGCTCGGCTCGTACTCCGACGAGGTGGGCCGGGCGCTGTTCGGGGCGTCCGCCGAGCTCACCCGGCTCGCGGGCTGGATGGCCTTCGACACCGGCCAGCAGGAGGCGGCCCAGCGGTACTACATCCAGGCGCTGCGGCTCGCCCGCGCGGCGGCCGACGTACCGCTCGGCGGCTATGTGCTGGCGTCGATGTCGTTGCAGGCGACCTATCGGGGCTTCGGCGACGAGGGCGTCGACCTCGCGCAGGCCGCGCTGGAGCGCAACCGCGGTCTCGCGACCGCCCGCACCATGAGCTTCTTCCGGCTCGTCGAGGCGCGGGCACACGCGCGTGCGGGGGACGCGGTGGCGGCCGGGGCGGCGCTGAAGGCCGCCGAGGGGTGGCTGGAGCGGTCCCGGGAGGGGGACAACGACCCGTCCTGGCTCGGGTTCTACTCCTACGACCGGTTCGCCGCCGACGCCGCCGAGTGCTACCGGGACCTGAAGGCGCCGCGTCAGGTGCGGCGCTTCACCGAGCAGGCCCTGTCGAAGCCGACGGAGGAGTTCGTGCGCTCGCACGGGCTGCGGCTGGTCGTCTCGGCGGTCGCGGAGCTGGAGTCGGGCAATCTCGACGCGGCCTGCGAGCAGGGCGTGCGGGCGGTGGAGGTGGCCGGACGGATCTCCTCGGCGCGGACCACGGAGTACGTGAAGGACCTGCTGCACCGGCTGGAGCCGTACGGGGACGAGCCCCGGGTGGTGGAGCTGCGCGAGCGGGCCAGGCCCTTGCTGATGGCACCGGCATAAGTCAAGGAGAGCAGCACCACGCCTCGCGTTTGAAGCGACTGTCAGTGGCGCAGTGCACTATCGAGGTGGGAGGTGGTGCAGGTGCCGTCGGGGATCGCTTACGACTGTGACGTGCTCGTGATCGGTGGGGGCATCGTCGGGCTGTCGACGGCGTACGCGATCACGCGCGCCGCGCCGGGCACGCGGGTCACCGTGCTGGAGAAGGAGGCCGGCCCCGCCCGGCACCAGACCGGGCGGAACAGCGGGGTGATCCACAGCGGGATCTACTACCGGCCCGGGTCGCTCAAGGCGCGGTACGCCGTGCGCGGGGCCGCCGAGATGGTCAAGTTCTGCGCGGAGTACGGCATCGCCCATGCCGTGACCGGCAAGCTGATCGTCGCGACCGAGCGCAGCGAGCTGCCACGGCTGCACGGCCTGGTGCAGCGCGGCCGGGAGAACGGCATTCCGGTGCGGGAGCTGGGCGCCGCCCAGATCGCCGAGTACGAACCCGAGGTGGAGGGACTCGCCGCCATACACGTCGGCACCACCGGGATCTGCGACTTCGTCGGAGTGGCGCGGCAGCTGGCCGAGGCGTCCGGGGCGGAGATCCGCTACGGCGCCGAGGTGCGCCGCATCGACCGCCGGCCGGAGCTCGGGGTGGCCGTGCTCACGGGCGCCGGGGAGGTCGTAAGGGCGCGGGTGCTGGTGAACTGCGCCGGGCTGCACTGCGACGAGATCGCCCGGCTGACCGGGGACGACCCGCAGATGCGGATCGTGCCGTTCCGCGGGGAGTACTACACGCTGGCGCGGCCCGAGCTGGTGCGGGGGCTGGTGTATCCGGTGCCCGATCCGGCGTTCCCGTTCCTCGGGGTGCATCTCACACGCGGGATCGACGGAAGCGTCCACATCGGGCCCAACGCGGTGCCGGCGCTGGCCCGCGAGGGGTACGGCTGGGGGGTCGTACGGCCCCGGGAGCTCGGCGCGACGCTCGCGTGGCCGGGATCGTGGCAGATAGCGCGGCGGCACTGGCGGTACGGATCGGGTGAGCTGCTGCGCTCGGTGTCCCGGCGGGCCTTCACCACGGCCGTGCGCAGGCTGCTGCCCGCGGCGACGGCGGACGATCTGGTGCCCTCCGCGGCGGGGGTGCGGGCGCAGGCGGTGCTCCGGGACGGCACGCTGGTGGACGACTTCCTGATCCGGGAGGGAGCGCGAGCGGTGCATGTACTGAACGCGCCCTCACCTGCGGCGACGGCTTCCCTGCCGATCGGGCGGGAGGTGGCGCGGCGAGCCCTGGAGGCGTTGCGGGGCGTGTGAGCGGGCCGGTGCGCGGCCGTCGGGTGACTGCTCCGTGGCCGGCGTCCGGGGGCCGGCTGGGTTCGGGCGGGATTCACGTAAAATCAGCCCCACTGTGTCTGATTCCCTCAACGCTCCCGACGCCATCGACCCCGGTGAGTCCACCCCGCACACCCCCGGTGTCTCCGTGCGGCACACCCGGGCCAAGGGGGAGCCGCGGTTTCCCGACGGTCCCAGCGCCGATCCCGCGGGGTCGCACTTCGAGCGGCGGATCCGCAGCTTCCAGCCGCGGCGCAGCCGGGTGACGGCCGGACAGGCGGACGCGTTGCAGCGGCTGTGGCCCACCTGGGGGCTGGACATCGACGGACAGCACGTCCTCGACCTCGGCGAGATGTTCGGCAACGACCACCCCGTCGTGCTGGAGATCGGCTTCGGGATGGGCGAGGCCACCGCGCAGATGGCCGCCGCGGACCCGGGCACCAACATCCTCGCCGTCGACGTGCACACCCCCGGACAGGGCAACCTGCTCAATCTGGCCGAACAGCAGAAGCTGTCCAACGTCCGGGTCGGCAACGGCGACGCGATCATCCTGCTGCGCGAGATGCTCGCGAAGGACGCGCTCGACGGACTGCGCGTCTACTTCCCGGACCCCTGGCCGAAGAAGCGGCACCACAAGCGGCGGCTGATCCAGCCGGAGTTCCTCGACCTGGCCGCGACCCGCCTCAGGCCCGGCGCGCTGCTGCACTGCGCGACCGACTGGGAGCCGTACGCCGAACAGATGCTTGAGGTGCTCACCGCGCACCCCGACTTCGAGAACACCCAGGCCGACGGCGGTTTTGCGTCGCGTCCCGACTTCCGGCCGCTGACCCGTTTCGAGGGGCAGGGACTGGAGAAGGGACATGTCGTGAACGACCTGCTGTTCCGCCGCGTACAGCACGGCGACCTACCCGACCAGTCCCCCTCCGGCGCCTGAGGTCCCTGCCCGGCTGCGGGCGGTACCTCCGTCTCGTTAAGGTCGATGCCGTGGCCACCATTCCTCCGTATCCGACGTACCCCGGTGAGCCCACCGGTGGCGCCGCGCTGCGGCATGCGCACTGGTGGCAGCGGAAGTGGGTGCGCTACGGCGCCCTGATCACCCTGCTCGCACTGTCCGGGCTCGTCATCCTCGCGCTGGTGCGTCAACAGACCGGCAGCGAGGGGTTCCTGGTCGGCCTCGGGCTCGCGGTCCTGCCCGTGCCGCTGCTCATAGCCGCGTTCCGCTGGCTCGACCGGGTCGAACCGGGCCCCTGGCGCAATCTGCTGTTCGCCTTCGCCTGGGGCGCCTGCGCGGCCGCGCTGATAGCGATCATCGCCAACAGCTTCGCCACGAAGTGGATCGCGACGGCGACCGCGGATCCGTCCAGCGCGGACACCCTCGGAGCGACGGTGATAGCGCCGATCGTCGAGGAGTCGGCCAAGGCGGCCGCCGTACTGCTCGTGTTCCTGTTCCGCAGACGCGACTTCACCGGGATCGTGGACGGGGTGGTGATCGCCGGGGTCACCGCGACCGGGTTCGCGTTCACCGAGAACATCCTCTACCTCGGCACCGCCTTCGGCACCGACCAGCTCACCGGCGACCGGGGCATCGCCTCCGTCACCGCCGCGACCTTCTTCGTGCGGGTCGTGATGTCGCCGTTCGCGCACCCCCTGTTCACCGTCCTCACCGGCATCGGCTTCGGCGTCTCCGCGCTCTCCTCGGAACGCCAGCACCTGCGGCGGGTGCTCGTCCCGCTGTCCGGGCTGCTGCTCGCGATGGGCATGCACGCGATGTGGAACGGCTCGTCGACCTTCGGGGAGTACGGCTTCTTCGCGGTGTACGCGATGTTCATGGTGCCGGCGTTCGCGCTGCTGACCTGGCTGGTCATCTGGACGCGGCAGCGGGAGCTGAAGACCGTGCGCGAGGAGCTGCCCGCGTACGCCGTCGCCGGGTGGCTGGCGCCCACCGAGCCGTACGTGCTCGGCTCGATGCGGGCGCGGCGGGTGGCGCGGGAGTACGCGCGGCGGCAGCTCGGCGGGCGGCCCGCGGGGCGGGCGGTCGCGCAGTACGAGGCGTACGCGACGTCCCTGGCGTTTCTACGGCGACGGGGGCGGCTCGGGCGGGCGAACGCGGACTTCGTCGTACGGGAGCGGGAGTTGCTCCAGGAGCTGTGGCGACGACGGGACGTGGCCCGACCCGCGCTCGATCACGCGGCCCGGGTGGCTGCGCCGCCTTGGCCGGTGTACGGCGTGTACGGCTACCCACCCCCACCGGGCCACCCCGCACTGCCGGCCCAGCCGATCCAGCCCTATCCCGCGTACAACCCGTATCGCACGTAGGCCCGCGCCGCCGGAATGAGAAGGCGTCGGCCTGAAGGTCGGGCCAACGCCTCCCCCGCCCTCAGGCAGACGCCGCCGTCAGCCGCTCCACCTCCGCCTCCGTCAAGGTCACGTCCGCCACGGCCAGCAGGGGCGGGAGTTGGTCCACCGTGCGGGCCGAGGCAATAGGGGCCGTGATCGTGGGCTGGGCTGCGAGCCAGGCGAGGGCGATCGTGGCGACCGCCACACCGTGGGACTCGGCGATGTCGTCGAGGGCCGCGAGGACCTTGCGGCCGCGGTCGGTGTCGAGGTGCCGGCCGGCCCCCGCCGCGCGCACCCTCGACCGTCGTACCGGGCCGGTACTTGCCGGTGAGGAAGCCGGACGCGAGGGCGTAGTACGGGACGGCGGCGAGGCCCTCCCGGGAGGCGACGGCCTGGAGCTCGCCCTCGTAGGTGGCGCGCGAGACCAGGTTGTAGTGGGGCTGGAGGGCGACATAGCGCGCCAGGCCCTCCCGGTCGGAGCAGGCGAGGGACTCCGTGAGCCGCGCGGCGGAGATGTTGGACGCGCCGATGATCTCCTCGACTGGAACCTGGGTCTTGTCGAAGTGGGTGCAGTAGAGATCTATGCGGTCCGTGCCCAGCCGCTTCAGGGACGCGTCGGCGGCGGCCTTGATGTTGGCGGCGGTCAGGCCCGGGAACTCGGGGTGCCGGCTGACCTTCGTGGCGATGACGACGTCGTCGCGGTCGCCGCGGGCCGCCAGCCTCCCCCACTGCCTAAAGGGCGCAGGGGACCCCCACCCGATGATCGTCTCGGACTCACCGCCGGAGTTGCCGTCGACCCACGCGGAGTACGAGTCGGCCGTGTCGACGAAGTTGCCGCCCGCGGCGGTGTACGCGTCGAGGACGGCGAAGGACGTGGCCTCGTCGGCGGTCCAGCCGAAGACGTGGCCGCCGAGGGAGAGCGGGAAGACCTCGAGGTCGGAGGAGCCGAGCTTGCGGAGAGAAGTCATGCCATACGTCGACACCCGCGCCGGACGCCGCTCTTCCGCTCCGGCCGCAAAGTCCTCGTAGACAACCGGAATCACCCCTCCGAAACTCCGTCCCTGCACGCACCGACGGCCCTGACGTCGGGGGGACGTCGTCAGGGCCGCCGGAAACCGTAGTGAGGTCAGTGAGGGAGGCTCAGGGGTTGAGCCCCTTGCCGCGCAGCCACGCCATCGGGTCGATCCCGTCGGCCGAGCCGTTCGGGTGGACCTCCAGGTGCAGGTGCGCGCCGGTGACGTTGCCGGTGGCGCCCACGCGGCCGATGACGTCACCGGTGCCGACCTTCTGGCCGACGCTGACGCTGATCGAGGACTGGTGGCAGAACCACAGCTCGGTGCCGTCGTCGAGGGTGAGGATCGTGCGGTAGCCGTAGGAACCGGCCCAGCCGGCCTCGGTGATGGTGCCGCTGTGGATCGCCTTGATGAGCGTGCCCGTGGGGGCCGCGAAGTCGAGGCCCGTGTGGTAGCCCGAGGACCACAGCGAACCGGCCTGACCGAAGGTGCCCGTGATGGTGTACGACGAGGTCGGCAGCGTGTACTGCTTCGCGAGCTCGGCCAGGCGCGCGGCCTCGGCCTTCTTCGCGGCCTCCTCCTCCGCCTTCTTCTTCGCGGCGGCGGCCTTCTCCTGGGCTTCCTTCTCCGCCTTGGCGGCGGCCGCGTCGGCCTCCTTCTGGGCGGCGTCGGCGACGGCCTGGGCGGCCTTGGTGTCGAGCTGGTCCTGCTGGACCTCGGCCTGGGCGAGGATGCGCGAGCGCAGCGCCTCACCGGCGTCCGAGGCGCCCTTGGCGGTGTCGACGGTGGTGGTGCCGACGCTGCTGAAGGCGCTCGTGTCGTCCGCGCCGGAGTCGGAGTCGTCCGAGATGAGCGAGCCGACGTTGGGCAGGTCGGGCATCGAGATGGAGACCGGCGGCTTGCCGGTGTTGGCGCTGGCCATCCCACCGGCGCTGACCGCGGCTATGACACCTACACCGAGGACGGTGGAGCTGCGGGCGAATCCGCCGCCGCGCTGCTTGGCCACGCGATGCCGGCCTCGCACCGGGGCGAGGGAGTCGGCGGTCGGGTTCCATTCGCCGAGGGGGGCGTCGTCGTCGGGGCGGTAGCCGCCGTAGACGAGCGTGTCGCGAGGGGCGAACGGGGCCTCGGGGGCAGGCGGGTTGGACGCCACGTGGGCGTGCTCCTTTCCTTCCTTCTCGCCTACCGGGTTAGCTGACGGGTTCGGAGCAGGAAGGTCTCCTACGCGCGTAAACCAACCGTGCTGCCACGGCGGTCGACGAGCGATTCACCCCAAGGTGGTGGTTCCCCGGTTCCCTTGCGGAATTCGGCGCGTGAGCACGGAGCCGTCTCTTGTGACGGCTGGGACGACCGCGCTGCGTTATCGAACGTTAATAGACCCAGGGGTCCGATTCCAAGCCGTTCCTCTTGATCATTAACGAAATCCCGCAGGACTTACGGCCCATGAACGGCGAAAAACGGGCGAGTTGACCATGTCTCAGGCAACACGCAGGTGTTGACGGTATGTCAGGGATGATGCGGAGGGCGCTCGCTCATTCACGCAATGTTACGGACAGGCCAGAGAAAACACCCAGGGCCGGAATCCAGTGAACTGGATTCCGGCCCTGGGCCTTGAGTAGCGGGGACAGGATTTGAACCTGCGACCTCTGGGTTATGAGCCCAGCGAGCTACCGAGCTGCTCCACCCCGCGTCGGTGTGACACCAGCATACGTCATCCGCGGGGCAGGTCGCGCACGCATACTCGCCCCATGTGCCGTCTCCTCGGCGTGGTCACCCGCGCCCCGCTGCCCCTGTCCACCGCCTTGGGCGAACTGGCCGCTCCCTTCACGGAGTTGAGCCAGGAGCACGCTGACGGATGGGGGATCGCGGCCCGGCCGGGGCGGGACGGGAACGGTCCGCGGGTGGTCAAGGGGATCGAGCGGGCCGTGGGAGACCGGCTCTGGGGCGACGCGCTCACCGGGACGCGCGCCGACGCCGCCGTGCTGCATCTGCGGATGGCGAGCCCCGGGCTGCCCGTCGTGCCGGGCAACACCCACCCGTTCACCGCGGGCGGCCTCGCCTTCGCGCACAACGGCTTCTTCTCTCCGTACGACGCCCTCGACGAGCTCATCGATCCCGACCTGCTGTCCGGGGCGGGCGGGAGCACCGACTCCGAGCGGTTCTTCCTGCGGGTGCTGACCCTGCTGCGGGACAAAGGCCCGGTCGACGCGCTCGCGCGGACCGCCGAGGACATCCGCGCCCGCGCGTCCTTCGCGAGCCTCAACTGCCTGCTGCTGACCGAGGAGGCGCTGTACGCGTACGCCGACGAGGACCCGGACTCCGAGGTCAGCCGCCGGCGCGGGCCCGACTTCTTCCGGCTGCGGTACCGGGCGGACGGCGAGCGGGTGGTCGTGGCGTCGAGCGGGGTGCCCCAGCCGGACGGAGCGTGGCGGGTGCTGCCGTACCGGCGGGTGCTGGAGGTCCGGCGGGGTGACCTGGGCGTACGTGTGCACGGGTGAGGGCCGGCGGGACGACCTGGGCGGCATCCGTACGCACGGGCGAGGGGCGGCGAGACAACCTGCGCGTCCGTGCACACAGACGAGGGGCGACGGGGCGACCTCCGCGTACGTGCGCGCAGGGGCCGCGGGGTGACCTCGGCGTACGTGTGCACAGGGCCGGCGCGGTGACCTCCGCGTACGTGTGCACAGGTGAGCGGCGGATGGTGTAGCCCGCTACACCGTGCCGGCGGGGCCGATCCTCTAGCGTGAGCCGCATGTGGAAGTCGGTCCGGCGGGCCGCGATGGCGACCGTGCACCTCGTGGTGGCCGCGGCGATGTGCTTCGGGGTGTACCTCTTCGTCACCGTGCTGCTGATCACCGCCGTGGGCACGCTCGTGGTGGTCGGCTGCTGGCTGCTGCCCGAGACGGTCCTGCTGATACGGCGGATCGCGGGCGCCAAGCGGAACCTGACCACCCTGTGGACGGGCCGCGAGATCCCCGAGGCGTACGCGCCCGTCACCGGCACCCTGCGCGAGCGGCTGCGCGTCTCGGTGCGGGACCCCGGCACGCTCGGGGACTTCCGCTGGATGGTGGCGTACTACCTCTACGGCGCCCTCCTGGTCCTCGCCCTCCCGCTGTGGCCCCTCGGTCTGCTGGTCGACGGCGTCTGGGCCGGGATCCTGCGCCGCGCCCCGGTCGTCCTCCCGCTGATCGTGAAGCTCGCGGACACCGAGGCCCGCTGGTCGACCCTGCTGCTCATGCCCTCCCCGAAGGCCAGGCTGGCCCGGCGGGTCGAGGAGCTGAAGGAGACCCGGGCCGACGCGATCGCCGCCCACGAGGCCGAACTGCGCCGCATCGAACGCGATCTGCACGACGGCGCCCAGGCCAACCTGGTCGCGCTGTCGATGCGGATCGGCCTGGCCAAGCGGGCCTACGACCAAGACCCGGACGCCGCCCGCAAGCTGCTGGACGACGCGCAGACCCAGGCCGAGCAGGCGCTGACGGAGCTGCGGCACGTGGTGCGCGGCATCCACCCGCCGATCCTCACCGACCGGGGCCTGACCGGCGCGGTGCGGGCGCTCGCGGCGAGCAGCGGGCTCGCGGTGACCGTGGACGCCGGCGGTCTGGAGGAGGGCACCCGGGCGCCCGCCGCGGTGGAGGCGGCGGCCTACTTCGTGGTCGCCGAGTCCCTCACCAACGTGGCCAAGTACAGCGGCGCGGACCGGGCCGAGGTCCGGCTCACCCGCACCCGGCGCGGACTGGCCGTGCGGGTGCGGGACGAGGGCCGGGGCGGTGCCGAGGAGTCCGCGGGCTCGGGGCTGCTCGGAATGCGGCGCCGGGTGGCCGCGCTCGACGGGATCTTCGAGGTGTCCAGCCCCGCCGGGGGTCCGACCGTGATCGATGTGGAGCTGCCGTGCGTGTGGTGATCGCCGAGGACAACGCCCTGCTGAGAGAGGGACTCGTCCTGCTGCTGACGTCCTCCGGGCACGAGGTGGTGGCCGTCGTCGGAACCGGCCCCGAGATCCTGCCCGCCCTGCTCGACCACCGGCCCGAGGTGGCGGTGCTCGACGTGCGGATGCCGCCCGGCTTCCGCGACGAGGGGCTCAGGGCCGCCCTGGAGGCCCGTGCGCGGATCCCCGGGCTGCCGGTCCTCGTGCTCTCGCAGTACGTCGAGGAGTCGTACGCCGCCGAACTGCTGGCCGGCGGCACCAGCGGGGTCGGCTATCTGCTCAAGGACCGGGTCGGCCGGGTCGACGAGTTCCTGGACGCGCTGGAGCGGGTGGCGGCCGGCGGCACCGCGCTCGACCCCGAGGTCGTCACCGAGCTCCTCACCCGGCGCCGCGACACCCCGCTCGACTCCCTCACCCCGCGCGAGCGCGAGGTGCTGAAGCTGATGGCGGAGGGCCACGACAACACGACCATCGCCAGGACGCTGGTCGTCACCGAGCGCGCGGTCAGCAAGCACATCGGCAACGTCTTCCTCAAGCTGGGCCTGCCGCCAAGCGACAGCGGCCACCGGCGGGTGCTCGCCGTGCTGGCCTACCTGGCGCACACGCCCAGGTGACCTTCAGCCGACGCCGAGTTCGGTCAACGCCCCCAGCGGCAGCGTGTGCTGGGTCTGGAGGACCTTCGCGCGCAGGTACCGGACGTTGTGGTCGGTGGTGAACACCCCGGTGGGGACACGGTGTTGGACGCCGATCCCCAGGTCCCGCAACTGGCCTGCCTTGTCGGGGTTGTTGGAGAGCAGGTCGATCTCGCCGATCCCGAGCGCGGTCAGCATCTGCGCGGCCGCCGTGTAGTCACGGGCGTCCTCGGGCAGGCCCAGCGCGGTGTTCGCGGCGTAGGTGTCGAGGCCCTGGTCCTGAAGGGCGTACGCGTCGAGCTTGTTGTAGAGGCCGATGCCGCGGCCCTCCTGGCGGAGGTAGAGCAGGACGCCGCCGCGGTCGGCTATGCGCTCGACCGCCTCGCGCAGCTGGGGCCCGCAGTCGCAGCGGGCGGAGCCGAAGACGTCCCCGGTGAGGCACTCGGAGTGCAGACGCACCAGCGGGGTGCCGCCGGCGGCCGGGTCGCCGAGGACGACGGCGAGGTGCTCCAGCCCGTCGGCCAGGCCGTGGAAGGTGACGAGTTCGGCGTCCGCGCGGTAGCCGTCCCCGAAGCGCAGCGGGACGCGGACGCGGGAGCGCTGGGTGGCGGCGGGCAGGTCGATCATGCGGGTACTCCGGTCCCTAGGCATACCTGCTTCAGATTTGAAGCAGATCTACTGATCGAGACCCTACCCTTGCTTTAAATTTGAAGCAACGCATTTATGGCAGGCGTCACACGCAGGCGTCACACGCGACCCTCGCTCGGACAGGACGGGGACGAGCGCCGGCGCCACGGCACCTCCTCCACGGGACCGTCCTCCCCCTGGAGCCCCGCGGTGACGCTGGTGAAGATCTCCTCCAGCTGCCCCACCTGCTCCGGGGTGAGCCGGTCGAAGAGCGCGGCCCGGACCGTCTCCACATGGCCCGGCGCGGCCCGCTCCAGCACCGCCATGCCCTCGTCGGTCAGCACCGCGATGCTGCCGCGCTTGTCCCACTGGCAGCTCTCGCGGCGCACCAGCCCGTCCTTCTCCAGCCGGGCGACGGCGTACGTCAGCCGGGGCCGGGTGATCTTCAGCCCCTCGGCGAGATCGGTCATCCGCAGCCGCCGCTCCGGGGTCTCGGAGAGGTTGGCCAGGATGGAGTAGTACACGTGGGGCATGCCGGCCTCCTGCTGGAGCTGCCGGTCGATGGTGTCCTCCAGGAGGAGCGAGGCGGCGAGGTAGGCACGCCAGGCTCGCTGCTCGTCGGGGCTGAGCCAGCGGGTCGTCATGCCACCAGTGTAGGTTTGCTTCAAACTTGAACCAAGCCCGCCGTCCCTCGACACCCTGACCGCCGTCCCCCGGCACCTTTACCCCGTCCCTCGACACCCTGGGGAGCCCCGTCCATGTCCCGCCCCTACGTCCTCCTCTCCGCGGCAGTCTCCCTGGACGGCTACCTCGACGACACCGGCCCCGACCGGCTCCTCCTGTCCAGCCCGGCCGACTTCGACCGCGTCGACGAGGTCCGCGCCTCCGTGGACGCGATCCTCATCGGCGCGGGCACGATCCGCGCCGACAACCCCCGGCTGCTGGTCAACTCCGAGGAACGCCGGGCGGCCCGGGTCACCGCCGGGAAGCCGCCGTACCCCCTGAAGGTCACGGTCAGCGGCTCGGGCGAGCTGGACCCGGCGGCGAACTTCTGGCACACCGGCGGCGCGAAGGTCCTCTACACGACGGACAAGGGCGCCGAGCGGGCCGCGGAGCTGCTGGGCCCGACGGCCGACGTGGTCCCGCTGGGCCCCGCGCTGGACTGGCGCCGCCTGCTGGAGCACCTGCGCTCGGTGTACGGCGTGAAGCGGCTCATGGTCGAGGGCGGCGGCCGCATCCACACCCAGCTGCTCCAGGAGGGGTTGGCGGACGAGGTGCAGCTGGTGCTGGCCCCGCTGTTCGTCGGCGACCCGGACGCGCCGCGGCTGTTCGGCCCGGGCGGCTACCAGGGCGGCCGTCTGCGGCTCGTGGAGAGCCGCCGTATCGAGGACGTCGTCCTGATGCGCTACGAGCCCACCGCCCCCGGCACCGGTCTGAGCGCCGTCGCCGCGGACCACCACTGGCTCGCGCTGGCCTGTGAACTGGCCGCCCAATGCCCGCCCTCCCCAACCGCGTTCAGCGTGGGAGCGGTGGTGGTGGCCGCCGACGGCACGGAGTTGGCCCGCGGCCACTCCCGGGAGGCCGGCGACCCGGTCGTGCACGCCGAGGAGGCGGCCCTGGCAAAGATCGCCCCGGACGACCCGCGGCTGCCGTCCGCCACGGTCTACACCAGCCTGGAGCCCTGCACCCACCGCGCCTCCCGCCCGGCCCCCTGCGCCCGGCTGATCCTGGACGCGGGGGTGGGGCGGGTGGTGACGGCGTGGCGGGAGCCGGACACCTTCGTGGAAGCGGCGGACGGGACGGGCATGCTGACGGCGGCGGGCGTGGACGTGGTGGTGCTGGGCGAGCACGAGGACCGTGCGAAGGCCCCCAACCGCCACCTCCTGGCGTGAACTAGCCGATGGCGTAGGCCCGGTACACCGTCTCCACCGAGCGGTCCCCGGCGGCGTCGGTCACCTGGGAGCGCAGGGCGACGGCACCGGAGGCCGGGTTGTGGACGGTGGCCTGCCAGGTCGAGCCGGAGTGCCTGACGCTCGCCGCCTTCCAGGTCCGGCCGCCGTCGGCGGACGACCAGACCTTGACGGACTTGGCGGTCACCCGGGTGAACCTCACGTCCGGGTCCTGGGAGCCGCGCCCGGCGCTCACGTCGACCGTCGTGGTGCTGTTCGCCGCGGCCTGGTTGTGGCTGTTCAGCCCGGTCGGCAGGAAGCGGGTCATGAAGACCGGCGCGACCATCGACCTGGCCGGGTCGGCCTTGAAGTGCCAGTCGAGCGTGACGCGCGAGGAGAGCATCCCGGCGGGGAAGGTGATGCCGGGCCGGTACCGGTGGGCGTCGACGGTCAGGTCGTACCAGCCGGCCGAGCGGATGCCGGCGGAGAACCCCTCGTCATCGCCGCCCCAGTTGGTCATGGTCTGCTTCTTGACGGTGGTGCTCCCCTTGCTGAGGACCACCGTCTCCTTCGTCGGGTCGGCGTTGTTGACCCCGACGTCGGGGTCGCCGATCAGGGCCTCGGGGATGAAGGCGACGGACCTGCGGGTGACCAACGGCAGGTAGTGCATCGGACTCCACGCGGCCCGGCCGAAGAACTGGGTGAAGCGCTGCCCCGCCTTGAGCGTCCTGAGCTTCGGGAAACCACCGCCGACGTTGTCCCCGTTGCTCCCGAAGATGTCGTCGCGCGGCTGCCAGGTCCCGGGCGTCACATGGACGGTGGCGCCGTAGGGCGCGTCCTGGTCGCGCACGCTCGCCATCAGCTGGCTCGTGCAGTCGTCGACCTTCGGCTCCGCCTGGAGCCCGGTGTAGACCTGACGGCCCATCTCGGTCCCGGCGCGCACCGAGAAGTGGACGGTCGCGAGCCCCGCCCGCCTGTACGACCCGCCGGGCGCGGCCGGGATGCCGGTGGTGTTCTTCACGGCGACATAGCTGTCGTTGCCCGACCACTGCGCCAGGAACCCGAACTGGAGCAGCCGGGAGGAGTTCGGGATGGCGTACAGGGAGCCCTGGTAGTTCCAGCCGCCCGAACTGAAGGCGTCGGGCATGTTGCTGACGGTGCCGGCGCACACCTGCGCGCTGATCTGCGGCGGTTCGGTCACGTCGGCGGGGGTGTCGAGGGAGACCTTGACGGCCTTGCCCTTGCGGGCGTCGAGCGTCGTCGACGTCCTGCCCGACACCTTGACGACCTGAGCGCCGATGGTGTCGGTGCCGAGCCCCTGGGTGCCGTGCTCCCAGATGTCGGTCATCGCGATGTACCGCCCCGCCGGCAGGCTGATCCGCTTGCCCGAGGCGACGCTGTACGTCTGCCCGGACGGCACGGCGACGACGGTGACCGTGGTCGCGACCTTGGCCCCGTGCCGCCCCAGCGTGGTGACGGCCAGCGAGCCGGAGGCCGCCTGCGCGGGTACGGCCGCGGCGAGCAGCGGCACCAGGGCGGCCACCCCGACAAACGAAAGCGATCTTCGACGCACCATCGTCAACTCCCCCTCACACCCCTGTAGATGGCCAGCCTAGGTACGCCGAGGGCACGGTGGATCAAAGCGGGGAGCTACGTCTGATCAAGCTGTGACAAAGAAGGGGCACCCGAAGCTGTGGCAAAGAAGGGGCACCCGAAGAACAAGGTGCACTGAGTCGGCCCGGACGCGGGCTCAGGCCGACTCGGCCGGAATGCCGAGTTCGGTCAGCAGGCCGCGTACGCGTTGCTCGATCTCGTCGCGGATCGGCCGCACCGCGGACACGCCTTGGCCCGCCGGGTCCTCGAGTTGCCAGTCCAGATACCGCTTGCCCGGGAAGACCGGGCAGGTGTCGCCGCAGCCCATCGTGATCACGACGTCGGAGGACTGTACGGCCTCGGTGGTGAGGATCTTGGGGGTCTCGGCGGAGACGTCGATCCCCACCTCTTCCATGGCCTCGACCACGGCGGGGTTGACCTCGGCGGCGGGGGCGGAGCCCGCCGAGCGGACCTCGACCCGGTCGCCGGCGAGGTGGGTGAGGAAGGCGGCGCCCATCTGGGAGCGGCCGGCGTTGTGGACGCAGACGAACAGCACGGACGGACGCGTGGCGGCGGTGCTCATGGCAGGGGTCCTTGCGGGTGGCATGGCGATCAGGAGGAGGCGAGTTCGGGCTTGCCGTGCGGGACGACCACGTCGTCTGCCGTGCGAGCGCCGCGCCCGTACACGAGGGCCACGGCACCGAGCCCGAGGGCTGCGCCGAGCAGTTGTGCGGCGACGAACGGGGCGACGGAGACCGGGGCGATCCCGGCGAAGGTGTCGGTGAAGGCGCGACCGATGGTGACGGCGGGATTGGCGAAGGAGGTCGAGGAGGTGAACCAGTAGGCGGCCCCGATGTAGGCGGCCACGGCGGCGGGGGCCGTGGCGGCGCGGCCGACGCGCTCCAGGCCGAGCACGAGCAGAATCAGCCCGCCCGTGGCGACGACCTCGCCCAGCCACAGGTGGCCGGCGGAACGGTCGTGCGTGGAGAACCTCACCAGCGGCTCGGCGAACATGGCGTCGGCGAGCACCGCGCCGCCGATCGCCCCGGCGACCTGCGCGGGCACATAGGCGGCCACCTCCCGCAGGCTCGGCCCCGAGCCGGTGCGGCGGCCGGTGCACCAGGCGGCCAGGGTGACGGCAGGGTTGAAGTGCGCGCCGGAGACCGGCCCGAGCAGCAGGATGAGCACGCCCAGCCCGAAGACGGTGGCCAAGGAGTTGGCCAGCAGCTGCACGCCGACGTCCTGCGACAGCTCGGTCGCCTGGATCCCGGAGCCCACGACCACGGCCACCAGCAACCCGGTCCCGACCGCCTCGGCGACGACACGGCGCCCCAGGGAGACGGTCACGCGGTCGCCCCGGCGGTCACAGTCGCCCCGGCGGTCAGCGGCGTCGCCCCCGCGGTCTGCGGCGTCGCCCCCGCGGTCAGCGGCGTCGCCCCCGCGGTCTGCGGCGTCGTCAGGAATCCGGCGAGCCGGTCCAGGGCGTTCGGCAGCACCCAGTAGTAGACCCAGGTGCCGCGTCGCTCGCAGTCGATGAGCCCGGCCTGCCGCAGCAGCTTGAGGTGGTGGGAGATCGTCGGCTGGGAGAGGTCGAAGGCCGGGGTCAGCTCGCAGACGCAGGTCTCGCCGCCCTCGCCCCGCGAGGCGATCATCGACAGCAGGCGCAGTCGGACCGGGTCGCCCAGCGCCTTGAAGACCTTGGCCAGCTCCGCCGCCCGCTCCTCGTCGAGCGGCGCCTCGGACACCACTGAGCAGCAGTCGGCGTCCTGGCCGAGCACCTCGAGCTCTTGTTTCGACATGCCTCTATGTTGACGTCTTTCGATCCAAGGCGCAAGGTTGTATCAACGAACGTCAATACAAGCCGTTCCGGGGCACCACAAGCGGGGCACCGCCATGCCCCATCCCTCCCAGGAGTGACGCCATGAGCGAGCAGTCCACCGAACTGCGCGAAACCGTCCGCCGGCGCTACGCCGCCGCAGCCACGAAGGTCACCGACGGCGGTACCGGCTGTTGCGGGCCCGAGCCGGTCGAGGTCGACGACAACTTCGGCTCCACCCTCTACGCCGCCGACGAACGCGACACCCTGCCCGCCGAGGCCGTCGCCGCCTCCCTCGGCTGCGGCAACCCCACCGCCGTGGCCGAACTCCGCGAGGGCGAACGCGTCCTGGACCTCGGCTCCGGCGGCGGCATCGACGTCCTGCTCTCCGCCCGCCGCGTCGGCCCCACCGGCAAGGCGTACGGACTGGACATGACCGAGGAGATGCTCGAACTCGCGCTGGCCAACGCCGAGAAGGCGGGGGCGACCAACGTCGAGTTCCTCAAGGGCACCATCGAGGCGATCCCGCTCCCCGCGAGCACGATCGACGTCGTCATCTCCAACTGCGTGATCAACCTGTCCGTCGACAAGCCCGCCGTCTTCGCCGAGACCTTCCGCGTCCTGAGGCCCGGCGGCCGCATCGGCGTCTCCGACGTCGTCGCCGAGGACACCCTCACCCCCGAACAGCGCGCGGAACGCGGCGACTACGTGGGCTGCATCGCCGGCGCCCTGTCCCTCACCGAGTACCGCACCGGCCTCGCGGCCGCGGGCTTCACGGACATCGAGATCACCCCCACGCACTCCGTCGCGGACGGCATGCACTCCGCGATCGTCCGGGCCAGCAAGCCGGCGACCCCGGCCGACCCCGCCCCCGAGAACGAGTCAGCGCCCGAGCCGACCGAAGCCGACCCGAGCGCTGCCGCAGGTCAGAAGGGGTAACCCCTCCCCCGCAGCCGTAGGCCCTGTGGGACTCGAACCCACAACCAATGGATTAAAAGTCTGCGGCCCCCTCGGACCGCCCCATTCCGGCCGATGCCGCCCTGTGTCGCACGGTAGCGAACTTCCCTGTTCAGGCAGGGGTACTCGCGATCTGAGTACCCCTCTCAATGCCGTCCTGTGCTGGTCCGTATCAGCCTGTTCCGCGTCGTTCGGTTGAGCACTGGCTGAGCAGAAAGGCCCCGCCACCTGCGGTGACGAGGCCTCGCGCTGTCCACAGCCAACGCTACTCCGCCGCAGCCTTGGCGTCACCCCTCCGTGCACGCGGCACCAACGCGGCCGCCTTCTCGGCGATCTCGCGGTCCACCTCGGGCAGCAAGGACGTGTACGTGTCCGAGGTCAGCGTGATGGTCGAGTGCCGCAGCGTCTCCTTGATGCTGTGGAGATCTCCGCCGCCCGCGTGCTGCACGGTCGCCGACACGTGCCGCAGGTCCCGCAGGTTGATCGGCGGTAGGTCCGTGCCGTCGCAGATCCGGCGGAAAGTCTTGCTCACCACGTCCGGGTGCAGCCACTCGCCCAGCTCGGTCGTGAAGACCTTGCCCGTCTCGACCCACTTGGCGCCGGCCGCTTCCTTCTCCTTCAGCTGCCGGGCCCGGTGCTCGCGCAGTACCTGCACGGTGACGCTGTCCAGGCCGATCGTGCCCGCGCTGCCGTCCGTCTTCGGCTCCGTCTCCACGGGCGTCCAGCCGTCGACGACGATCTCCTTCGCGACGGTCAGGAGTCCCTCGTCGAGGTTCACGTTCGGCCAGTCCTGCCCGACACCCTCGCCGCGGCGCAGCCCACGGAAGCCGACCAAGTGGAAGAAGGCGTACAAGCGATCATCCTCGGCCGCGTCCAAGAACTGGCCGAACTGCTGCGGCGACCACACCATGACCGGGCCCGGCTTCTCGCCCGTCTCCCGCCAGCGGGCAACCCGCTCGTCGGTCCACAGCAGCGGCTTCGGCCGGCGCCCAGACTCCAGCTCGACGTGGGACGCCGGGTTGAAGGTGATGAGCTGCCGGGCGATGGCAGCGTTGAGGGCGGTCCGCAGGGTGCGGCGTATGGACTGCTTCGACGCGGGGCCTGTGATGCGGCGGTAGGGCTTCATCTCCGCCAGCTTGGCCCGTTCGGCGGCCAGCGCTGCCCGCTCGCTCACCTTCGGCACCCCGGGCCGGCCGCGCGTGCAGCGGGCCACTTGCTCGCGGCGTGCCGCGTTCTCCGCAGCGATGACCTCGTTGTCCTCGTCGATGCCGTCGAACATCTCCACTAGGTGGCCGACGTTGAGGCGGTCCAGGCGCAGGTGCCCGATGCGCGGCTTCAGGTGGACGCGCACATGGGAGGCGTAGCTGTTCGTGGTGGTCTTGCGTGTCTTCTTGGCGGCGATCCAGACGTCGAGCCACTCAGCGACGGTCATCTTCCCGTCGAGCGGGACGCCGACGCCCAGCTTGCGGGACACCTCGGTCGGCTCGGGGATGGGGCCGCGGGTCTTCTGGAGCTCGGCGAGGAGGTCGCCGACCCGGCGTTGCCCGTCCTCGTCGTCACCGGCCAGGTCGAGGATCGCGCGGATGCGGTCGAGGTCCTTCTGCGCTTCCTTCGTGTCGGCGTAGCCGGTCCGCTGGAAGCGCCGCCGGTTGCCCTCGGCGTCCTCCGGTAGCTCCTGGCTGACGCGGGGCTTGCCGTGCGAACGCTTCGTCAGCTGCGGGCACTTCGACCCGAGCCGCTTCCCGTCCGGGCCGCGGCATTCGCACCGCTTGCTGATGCCGCCAGCGCGGCGAGATGCAGGCATCTACTCCCCCTCGGAATCCCGCTTCCGCTTCGCGTACTTCTCCATGGCTTCAGCAAGGATGTCAGCAAGATAAGGCTTCATCTCCTCCAAAATACCCCGCGCTTGGTCCGCCTGTTCCGCAGAGACCAGCGGCCCTGGATCCTCGTCAACCATCGGAATGTTCAGTTCGCCTGTCTGCAAGCTGAGAGGAACATGGGGTTCCGGAACGCTGGCGGTCTTCTTCTCCGGGATGTCTTCGAAGGCAGGGCGGTCAGGGTCGAGGTACGCAAGAATCTTCGGGAGGAGGGGCGGCTGGAGGTCTTCATTTTTCATTCGATCCCGCAGCTCTCGCAGCTTCGCCTCTTGCTCAACCACGGAACGCTCAAGGCTGTCTACGCGCTGAGCGGCATAGCGATACTGCCTAGCTCCATCCGCATGCTCATCCCTCTGTTCAGCGAGCCAGGAATGGCGATCGTAAAGAGCCTTTAGGGCCTTCGATCGGTCAGGGTCAAACGACGCATCCTGCTGCTCCTTCAGGGATTCCTGCTCTTGGATCTGGCGATAGATCTCAGCGCGCTCGGTCTCAAATTGCACGTAGCGCTCTTCGTCATCGCGGAAGCGTGTCGCGATATCCGCAAATTCTCTACGCGCATGGTCTCGCGACTGGACCGTGCGCCTCAGGGTGGTCACCTGGTCTTGATGCAGGCGCACCAAACCAAGGGGGGTATCGAAAAACCCTTCAGCGGCTTCCGCGTCAAAAAACGACCGCCCCGCCAACCACTCGATAGCGAAGCCAGGTTCGGTGGCCCCATCAGGAAGAACCTCAGTATGCGTTACATGTCCGACCGGAAAAATGAGCACGCCCGGAGGCACCTTCAGGGCATGGGCTAGCACCAGGACCTCGGCAACATTCACCGTCGTCCGCCGACCGCTCTCCAGGTTCGCAAGGACGGAGCGCTGGATGGGCATGCCGATCTGCGCGCACCGCTCGGCGAGTTGCTGGGCGCTCAATCCCTGCGCCAGTCGGTGGCGGCGCACCTCGCCGGCGATGGTGAGGGCAAGTCGGGCGGACCAATCAGGGGCTGGCGGTTGTGTCATGGCGGCGAGGCTCCCACGTCATCTGTGTGCGGACCAATCGAACCCACCTGAACAGCGCGAACGCTGGCGGACGACGCGACATGGACTGTCAGGATTCAGCAACAGTGGCATGAGATCTGTGCTCGCACAAGACAACAGTGCTTGACATCGGCCGAACCACAGGTTCAGACTCTGGCTACTTCCCCAGGAAGCAACTTCCGCAAGGAGTGCCACGAATCATGACAACGGCTACTGAGCGAGGCCCTCTCACCAGGAGCGAGCTGCTCGCCCTTCCCGCTGCCGTCGACGTGGAGACCGCTGCACGGGCCTTCGGTATCGGCCGGACCACGGCTTACGCCCTGGCCAGAACCGACCAGTTCCCCTGCAAGGTGCTCCGCGCCGGCAAGGCGTACCGCGTGATCACCGAGGACATGCTCCGCGTCCTGCAGATCACGCCCGAGAACAGCGACGGCGCCGGACCTTGCACGTCCGACGCCGCCTGAGATCGCCCCAGTCCATACCAGCGCTAACTGCAAGACGGCGGCACCCGGGGTCTTGCACACCCCATCAGTGCCGCCGCCGGAAAGAGACGTCTCAATGGACAAGGTACAGCCCAGAACGGCAATGGCGCCGTTGGCCCCATCCGACCAGCGCGCCCCTCTCACCGGCTCTTCCACCGCGTCCGCCCCCGTCAGTGCGGTTCAGGTCCGCACTGCCGAGAGCGCCGCTGCCCTCACCTCCACGGACGTGTGCAGCCTCCCCCTGGAGGAGCTGCTCCCCATGGTGAACGCCCGCCTCGACTCGACCGAGATCAGCGGGGACGGCTTCTTCGGCTACGTCACGATCACCAGAGCAGGCCGCCTCACCATCTACACCCCGGACTACCTCGACGAGGACGGACGCGACGCCGCCATCCGCTTCCTCATCACGAAGCACCTCGGCCTGTCCTCGCACCTCTTCCCCGAGATGCTCCAGGCCACCGTCTTCGACCTCGGAATCGAGGCGAAGGCGTGACCAACAACCGTGAGACCACGGCCGGGGGTGCACTCGTGGGTGCCCCCGGCCGCCCGGCCCGGCCCGACCGCCCCCGCCGCTTCGACGACGACGCCCGCAACGACGCCTACTGGGCGCGCATCGTCGCCTGCGTCGACTCCGCCCCACCCCTGAGTGACGAGCAGAGGGCAACGCTCCGCGTCATCTTCAGCGGCGCCACCACCGCGACGGCACAGGAGGCGGCGTGACCGAGCCGTCCGACGAGATCCGACTCCGCTACGCCGCCGAGCGAGCCCAGCGGCAGCTGACCCTCGACGCGATCCGCGCAGACCTTGAAGCCCAGCCCAGCACCCGCAGCGCCCTGGCCGCTGGCCGCCGCTGGTGCGCCGCCATCACCGCCATGGCCGACGACGTCGCGCAGCAGAAGCGGAAGGCCGCATGACCGCGGGCCGGGTGCCGTTGTCCCCCGTCGCACCCGGCCCGCACCCCCGCGAACTCTTGATCCAGCTCACCGAAAAGAGCCGTTCGTGAACAGCACCCCCGAGCCGAAGCCGATCCACGCAATCCGGCTGGACTCCCTCGGCGCCGCGGCCCAGCTGGCGAACCGCCGCGAGGCGGCCGTCCGTTGCGAGCCGCTCGACTGCGGACACCGCGATCCTCTCGACTGCGTCGCCGCACGCTGCGGCGAACAGAGTGACCGCACGTCACCCAGTCCCACCCCCGAGCCTGAGGCCGTCGACCCGGACGCCCTCACCGAGCTGTGGGCCAACGCGAAGATCGCATGGACGGCACGCGATTTCCCCAAGTACGGATCGCCCCAGTGGCGGGCCCTCGACCCGGGAGACCCCCGCCGCCTGGCGGGCGCCCTCGAAGCCGCGGAGATGTGGCGGCGGCATGGCGACGAGGAAGAGCTCGTGGCCTGGTTGAAGAACCTCGGCCGCACACCCAACCTCTTCGGCCACCGCACCCGCAGGGAGCTCGACGAGGCGGCCAAGCCCAAGCCCCCGCACCAGCTGCGCGCCACCCCCGGATGGCCGCCCGTCGCCGTCCCAGGGCAGCCCGGCACGTACCTGCGCTACAGCGACAAGGAGGCGGCGTGACCTCGGCCGCCGATGTCGGCTACCCGCCGGACGACGACATGTGGGGAGGCGAGGAGTGGTCGGATGCGCCCAAGCTGCGCACCGTCACCACCTTCCCGCCGCCCCCGCGTGCCGCCCGGACGATGCGGACCAGAGACGACATCGGCAACGCCCAGCGCCTGATCGACCGTTACGGGCCGATCCTACGCTGGGTGCTCGTCAAGAAGGGCGGCGAGTGGGCCGTGTACGACGGGCGCCGCTGGGCCTTCTACGGCGGCGACACCCTCGTCCGTACCCTCATGCGGCTCACCGTCGAAGACCTGCCCAACAGTGAGGCCCTGTCGTACAGCGCCGAGAACCCGGTCGACGAGAAGGGGAAGCAACTCCCCAGCGACCGTGAGATCTTCCTCGCCTACGTCGCCAAGCTCCGCGACCACCGCGCCATGGGCCGGGCGATCTCGGCAGCCCTGTCCTTCCCCGAACTCCACGCCCAGGTCGAAGACTTCGACAGCAACCGGCGCTACCTCAACCTGCCCAACGGGATCCTCGACACCGACAAGGTGCAGCTCAAGCCTCACGACCCCGACCTGATGCTCTCCAAGATGTTCGGGGCGCCGTACAACCCGCAGGCCAAGGCGCCCAACTGGGAGCGCTTCCTAGCCATGAACCTCCCCGAGGAGGAGACCCGCCTCTACCTCCAGAAAGCCGCCGGATACACGCTGTCCGGCCTGTCTAACGAGAAGACACTGCTCTACCTGTACGGGCCCTCCGACACCGGCAAGAGCATCTTCACCGGGGTCATGTCCCGCCTGTTCGGGGAATACGGCCTAGTCGCCTCCGACGGCGCCCTCCGCCCCCGGCGCGAAGGCTCCATCAACAACGACGTCGACGACATGGCAGGGAAGCGGTTCGTCACCACCTCCGAGTCGAGGCCCGGAGAGGAGATGGACGAAGCGCTCGTGAAGCGGCTCACCGGCCGCGACGACCAGCGGACCCGTGCCCTGTACGAGAACAACCGGAGCTGGACACCCGAGTGCGTGATCTGGGTGTGCTCCAACCAGTACCCGAAGATCACCGGCGACGACGACGCGATCTGGACCCGTATCCGCGTCGTCCCGTTCCTCATCCAGTTCCTCGCCGGAGACCCCCGCCGCGACGAGCGCCTTGAAGAGAAGCTGCACGCCGAGCTCGAAGGCATCTTCGCGTGGGCCGTCGAAGGCCTGCGCCTGTACCTCCGCGACGGCCTCACGCCGCCGCCGGAGGTCATCCAGGCCGGCGAACGGTTCAGGTCATCGGCGGACGGTGTCACCGCCTTCGTCGCCGAGTTCGCGGAGGACGACTTCCTCAAGGTCGAAGAGGACGGCTGGACCCCGCGCACCGACCTCTACGAGATGTACAAGCGGTGGTGCAAGGAGTCCGCCATGCGCGAGCCCCTCCGCCCGTCCCGCTTCTACGCCCGCCTCGACGTGTCCTATCGGGCAGCCAAGATCGGCGGCACGCGCGGCTACAAGGGCATCAGCATCGGCCCCAAGCAGATGGCCCCGGCCGGGTGGTCGCGATGACCCACCTGCCCCTCCCTGCCCCCTCCAGCAGCCTGCCCCTACCTGCCCCCGGCAGCTGCCCCCAGCCCCACACCTCCCTTCCGTTGCTGCGCTTTTCCACAACCACTGACCTGCGGGTTCGTGGCTTGGGGCGGAGTTATCCACAGGGGGCAGTTCGGGGGCAGGTAGGGGCAGCAGCGAGGGGGCAGGTGGGGGCAGCTCAGGGGCAGCTGTCTGCGGGTATCTGCCCCCACCCGAAACCCGATGTGACCTGGGCTTTTCTGTCAGAGGGGGCAGCAGGGGCAGGTAATTGCGGAAAGTTCCCCTGTAAGAACCTCAGCGGAAACGGACATTACCCCGCATTCGGATCACGGATGAGCTGTCCAGCTTCTACCGCAGAGAGTTTGCGCGCGCGGCTGCCCCTGCTGCCCCCGGCGAGGCCCTCGTGAACGTCGACGACGTCGTGGCGGAGAAGATCGCCGCCGCCCGCCGCCGCGCCGAGGAGACCAAGCGCCGACGCGCAGCCCTCGCCGCCGCCCGGCAGCGCGGCCTCGCCTTCCGGCACGCCGCCAAGCTCCGCAACCAGGCTTCCGCCCGCACCGCGGGCGGAACACCCGTCACTACAGAGGACGGGTCAGACACCACCGAGGAGAACTCATGAAGATCGCTATCGGATGCGTACTCAACATGGCCCCCGCCGGCCACGACTGGGTTGTTGCCTTCGACCTGGGCGGCGAGGTCGGGGAGGTCGTCTGCCCGGTCGTCGCCTGGGCCACCGTCGTCCGGGGCCACCTCAAGGACGGCACCACCACCACGGATGCCCGGCCCGCCTTCCTGTGGGACCACCAGGTGTGGACCGAGATGGACCTGATCGAGCACGCGTCCGGCTACACCAACTTCGAGATTCGCGCCCGCGAGATTCCCGGTGCCGCAGAAGCACGCGCCCGGCAGGAGGCGCTGGAAGAGGCCATCCGCCCCGACAGTGACCCGGACGGATCGTCCGCGCTCGACGACTTCACTCGCTGACCCGCACCCCCGGCCGGGCCCGCGGATATCGGGCCCGGCCATGGCCCCGAACTTTACGGGATCCCGTAAAGACCCAGCTCACCCCACCACTGAAGGAGGCCGCCATGTCTGGCGAGACCGTGATCACCGTCGTCGGCAACCTGGTCGACGACCCCGAACTCCGCTTCACCCCGAGCGGCGTGGCTGTCGCCCGCTTCCGCATCGCCTCCACTCCGCGCGTGTTCGACAAGCAGACCAACGAGTGGAAGGACGGCGACGCCCTGTTCCTCACCTGCTCGGTGTGGCGTCAGGCCGCCGAGAACGTCGCCGAATCCCTCGCCCGCGGCGTCCGCGTCATCGTCCAGGGCCGGTTGAAGCAGCGCAGCTACGAGGACCGCGAGGGCGTCAAGCGCACGGTCTACGAGCTCGACGTCGACGAGGTCGGCCCGACCCTCGCCCGCGCCACCGCCAAGGTCAGCAAGAACCCGAGCGGCGGCGGCCAGCAGCAGGGGTCTGCGCCGAACGCAGACCCCTGGGCCGGCGCCCAGCCCGCCAACGGCCAGCAGGGGGGTGGCGGATGGGGTGGCGCGCAACCGCAGCAGCCCGCCGCGGCCCCGGCCGGCCACCCGGAGGAGGCACCGTTCTGATGCGCGCCTACGTCGAACTGCCCGCGTCCCACCCGGACGGACCAATGCCCGTCCTCCTGGACGTCGAGGACTACGAGCGCCTCGGCCGCCGCCGGCTCAGTATCGGCAGCCACGGCTACGCACAGATGTGGACGGGCGCAACCGTGGCGCTGCTGCACCGCTGGCTGATGGATGTCCCGGGAGGGACCGGCTACCGAGTGATCGTCGACCACATCAACCGCGACCCGCTCGACTGCCGACGCGAGAACCTCCGCCTGGTCACGCCCAGCCAGTCGAACCTGAACCGGTCGATAGCTCTTCGCGAGTTGCCGGTTGGGGTCTACCGCCTGAGGTCGGGCCGGTATCAGGCGCGGCTCAAGAGGCATCGAGTCACGACGTACCTCGGCGCCTACGACACCCCCCAGGAGGCTGCGGCGGTCGTCGAGGCCGCCCGATCCGTAGCCGACGGTGACGCTGCCGTCCGGCCTGCAGCGTAAGGAGACCAACATGACCAGCGACGAGATCACGCTGCTCGCTGTCGGCTTCGGCCTCGGCGCCCAGTTCATGGGCGTGCTCAACATGTGGTGGGACATGCGCGACGCCCGCCGTAACGCGGCCCACTCCCGCCATGCGTGGCGCCAGGCGGCCGGCGACCGCTACCTGTCCAGCCTCCGCCTCTACCAGCTGCAGCAGCGGACGGAGACCCGCCGGTGAGCGCCGAAGAGTGGGCCGCGCGCATTCGGGGCCTTGTTGACGAGGCCAACGCCGACGGCTTCGAGCTATGGATCGACGACGAGTTCGAGGGCCGGCGGATCGAAGTGCGCATCGGCAGTGCCACCGGCACCGACGATGCCCTGGTCATGGAGTGGAACGCGTGACCGCCGAGTGCGGGCTGTGTGACCGCGCCCTGGAGACCGGCTACCTGTGCCCGGGCGACACGCTCGCCCTCGCGCAGCGTCTCGACCGCATGCCGCGGGTGTACGCCGCGCTTGCCGGGTTCCTCAGCCCGGCCGCGCGGGCCTCCGCCGAGTTCGTCTCCCGCAGCCACGCGGGCGCCTCCCTGCCCGTCGACGAAGCCGTCCTCGACCTCCGGTACGGCGGCATCGCTCTCGTCCTGGAGGGCTGGCGGTCCGACGTCCAGCGGGTGCGCGGGTGGGGCGAGCCTGCGATCTCCGGCGACGTCGAACGGCGGGTGCTCGTCGCGTCCCGCTGGCTGGGGATGGAGCTGTCGTGGATCGCCGCCTCCTACCCGGCCGCCGGCGACCTCGCCCTTGAGGTCCGCGAGCTGGAGGGCGCGGCCCTGTCCATCGTGGGCGCCGCCCCCGAGCGCGGCCGGCGCATCGGCAACTGCGTCGCCGTCGACTCGTCCGGCGTCATCTGCGGGGCCGTCCTGCGGCACCAGGCGGGCGAGGGAAGGATCGTCTGCCCCTGGTGCCACTGCGTCTACCAGGGCGAGCAGGACCTTCTCCTGCTCCTGCACCACCAGCCGACGGAGGCCGCCGATGCCTGAGCGGATCGTCACCTGCCGGGTCCTGTCCGGGCGCGGCAGCCAGTGCACGGGCGAGGCAGTCGACCCGAACGCCGAACTCCTCATATGCGCGCGCCACCTGGCGGAGGCTCAGAGGCTGATCCATCAGGCGTTCCAGCGGGCGCGACGCAAGGAGTCGACGTGACCTCCTTGCATCCAACACCCCTGTTGGATAGAGTCGTCTCGATGGAACCGAAGCCCTGGCGGGATCGGGTCCGCGACGAGGAAGAGCTGTTGGCGCAGCTCAACCAAGCCGCATCCGAGGCCGCCTCACGACGAGCCCAAGCCCTGCGCGATGGCGTAGCGGAACTGGGCACAGTCGCCGCCGTCGCCCGGGACCTCGGCCGCAGCTGGCAGGCGGTCGACCAGGCGCTCAAGCGCGACGAGAAGAAGTCCGCGAAGGACGCCCCCACAACCGAATAGACAGCGAGGGCCGGACAGCAGCTCCCAGGTGTTGGCGCACCCGGGGCGATCGCACCGCCCGACCCTCTACCGAACATCCTGACTACGACAGGAGTCGGCAGTGGCTTACTCTGCCATGCCCGCGGCCATGCCCGCGATCACCCCGGCGGAGCAGCTCAACGAGCGCTTCACCGCCATCTACACCCAGTTCCAGCCCCGCATCGCCCGCCTCGTCCTCGGCCAGGTCCGCGACCGCAACCACGCCCTCGCCGAAGACCTCACCGCCGACGCCTTCTACCGGGCCTGGATCGACCTCCACAAGTGCAAGGCCACCTCCGACGGCCAGATGTACAACTGGCTCGCCACCCTCGCCCGCCGCACCGTCACCGAGCACTACCGGTGGAAGAAGAACACCGCCGAAACCCCCACCGACACCGGTCACTGGACGTTCGCCAACCGGGACATGGAGCCCGGCGCCGGCTACTACACCCCGGCCCCCACCGGCTTCCGCACCGCCACCCTCGCGGACGGGGGCACGCGATGACCGCCACCCGCCGCCTCATCGCCGCGGGCATCATCCGCCGCACCCCGGCACAGACCGTCACCGTGCGCGTAACCCAGGCCGGCGTTACCGGCAGCATCCGCAAGGCGGGTGCCCGATGAAGCAGACGCCCGCCCCCACCGCGTGGGACGCCGACGACAACAAGCCCGTCATCCCGAAGATCCCCCACCCGCGCCCGGCCGCCTTCAGCCAGCTCGCCGCCGCCGTCCGCGTCGGCCAGCGCATGCTCGACCACTACGGCACCGTCGACAGCGGCGACATCTTCGACTACGCCCAGGCCCACGGCGGCCTCACCGAAGCCCTCCGCGTCCTCCTGCGCGCCCTCGACGCCGAACAGGGTGAGGAACAGTGAGCGTCCTCGGCCTGCCCGTCTACGGGCCCACCGACCCCCACGGCGACGAGGAACACGAGCCGGACGTGATCGTGCGCGTCGACTTCCTGATGTCGCGCGAGCAGCTGGTGACCGCGCTCGGGATCGCCTGGGCTGAGATCGCCGGGGACCGTAACCCGGAGTCGCTGACCGTGGCGGAGGTGCGGCACGAGGTCGAGGCGTGGCTGTCCGTGCAGGCCTTCTTCGCCCTCTCCGACCAGATGGAACGCGACCAGGCCCGCGAGTTCTCGCCCGAGCAGCAGCGCATCATGCAGGTGCTCGCCGAGGCCATCGGCCAGGCGTACCCGCCGCGCCCCGCCCCCGTGGAACTGCGCGTGCAGCAGCCCCGCTACGGCAACGGCACCGTCACCCTCGACACCGTCGACCGCGGTGAGGTCACCGTCGACGAACCGTCCTGGTGCACCGGCCACGAGGACGAGACCGTCGGCCACTTCACCGACGTCACCCACAACGGGCCGGACATCGTCGCGCCGATCGTGACCGCCAAGTACGGGCCGTCGCACATCATGACCGCCCACGTCAGCCACGCCCCGCACATCGAGCCGTTTCCGCTGCTGGCGGTCGAGCTCGACGGGCACGGCGACCTCGACCCGGCCGACGTCCACAACCTCGCCCGCGCGCTGCGCCTCGCCGCCACCCGCGCCGACCGCGCCGCCGTCCAGCTCGAACACCTGCGCAGGGGGCAGCAGTGACCAGCACCAGAGAACTCACGTGGGGGCAGGGCGCCGTTCTCGGCGGCGCCGCTGTCGCCATGGTTGCCGTGGGCGGCTTCGGCGCCTGGGGTACGTACAGCAACGCGGTGGCCGAGTTCCACCGGCAGGCCACAGCGGCGGGTGTCGTTGCTGCTGGCGAGGGCCTGACCCTGATCCTGGCGATGGTGATGCTCGGCCGCACGATGCTCGGCATGGCCTCCCCTGCCGTGGTTCGGGGCGGCATGTGGCTGGCCCCCATGTCCGCCGCCTGCATCGGCGTCACGATCGCCTCGGACGTCCGCGAGGCCGCCGTGTACGCGGTCACCCCGCTCGCCATGTCCGGGGCCGCCGAGGGCTTGGGTTTCGTGGCCCGCTCGATCGTCATCTACCGGACCGGTGTGGACGCCGAGACGATGCGCCGCAACGCGGACGCTGCCCGGCAGCTGGCGTTCAACCGGGCCGTCGCCGACAAGCACCCCGGCAAGTGGAAGAAGAAGGCCGCGGTGCGCCGCTACTGGCGTCTCGCCCGGTACGTGGGCGTCGGCGACACGGAGTTGGGCGCCGGCTTGGTCGACGTGCAGCGGCTCCGGGTCCGTGAGGGGGCTGATGCGGCCCTCGCGGACATGTACGGCGGTGCCGTCGCTGTCAGGTCCCGGGAGGACCTGGCAAACGCCCGCCCGGCGAGCGCTACGGAGGCGCTGCGCGAGCACTTCGCCACGATGGACCCGGCCGAGGCGATCCGCCTCGCCCACGATGCGCGACCTGATGCGGACGCGCATGAACTCGCCGCCCTGCTCTCCACCTACGGGGTCGCCGTCGACGCCGTGGCGGTCGCCATCATCCTCGGCGCCCGGCCCCCCGAGTACACCGTGGAACGGCCTGAGGCGGCTGATGCGCTCCAGGTCAGCGCCCTGCCCGCGCTGAATCTCCAGGGCGCGATCGAAGAAGCCGCTACAGCCCTCGGCGACGCCGCATCACCCCGGCAGATCGCCGAGCACCTGGAGCGGAACCGGCGACTGGTCGTCGAGGAGAACCGGATCCGCACGGCCCTGTCCCGGGCCGCCAAGAAGCCTTCCCCCGCCGCTGAGGCGGACCCGATGCGAGAGGGGTACAACTGATGCGCTGGATCCTGCTGGGGGCCGTCCTCGCCCTGCTGCTCCTGTTCCCGTCCATCCTCACGGTGCTCGCCGCCGTGCTGGCCGCGGTCCTGTCGAAGCCCGCGCTGGTGGCGTTCGGCCTCGGCCTGCTGGCCCGCCCGCGCCTTCCCCGGCTGCGCAGGTGGGCGCGATGAGCAACGTCCCCGAGCCCTACCGGCAATACGCCACCCCGCCCGCCGAGCAGGCGCCCGCGCACCACCGGCCGCCGAACGTCTTCTACGACGAGCAGGGCCGCCCCGTGCACTTCACGATCGGCCAGCCGCCGGCGCCGATCGTGGTGCAGGCCCCGGTCCGTGAGGGCATGGACCCGGCCCTGTTCCGACTGGTCGTGGTCACGTTCCTGATCCTCGCGGTGGTCGTCGTGTGCACGGCCTGCGTGTGCGCGGTCGTCGTCCTGATGGGCGGAACGCTCATGGGGATCATCGGCGCCGTCGGCCAGAACCTCACCACCCTCGCCCTGGCCCTGGTGGGCTCGATCGTCGCCGCCGGGTGGGCCGCCTCCAAGATCCGCCCCGCCAGCCGCGGCCGTAAGCGCCGCTGACCAGGAGAAACTCATGTACCTGACCCGCGATCAGGCCCTGGCTGAAGCCGGCAGGGCCGCCGCCAAGGCCAAGCGGCTCGCCGAGTACGCCGAGGGCGCCGCCCACAGCGGCGACCCCAACCAGTACATCAAGGCCACCCGGTTCGCCGAAGCCGCCAGCGTGTGGGCCGACACCTCCCGCGCCTACGCCGCCCTCGCCCAGGCGCTCCCCGAGACGGCCGACGACACCACCGAGGAGTCCTGACCCATGGCCGAGACCAACCCGGAGACCGGCAGCGAGATCGAGATGGAGGACGACAGCGACTACACCGTCACCTTCTCCATGACCCTGCCCGACACCGACAACACCAAGGAGTCCTGACCATGGCCAAGGACATCAGCTTCCGCGACTTCACCCTCGGCGAGAAGGCCCGGGTCGTCGCACTCGTCGCCCGCATGGGCAAGCGCGGCTTCGCCGATGACGGCACCGGAAACGTCGACCTGAGCGACCTCAAGAAGCGCGTCGAGCGCATCGAGAAGACGGCCGAGCGCCGCAAGAACGGCAAGTAGCTCGACCCCGGGGACGGCGTCCTACCGCCAAGCAGCCCGCCGTCCCCGGGCCTCCCAACCCCAGCAAGAGGCAGGAAGCCCCCAGCATGACCGACATCCTGATCAAGCCGCTAGAGGACGCCTTCCAGGACGCCCAGGACGCCACCGAGGACGTCGAAGCCGTCGACCGTCCCGACAACCCCCTCGCCGACTGGCTCACCGTCCCCGACGCCCCCATCCTCCCGGCCTGGGCGCGCAACTGGGCCTCCGTCCGCGCCAACAGCGGCGCCTTCGTCAAGGTCACCTGGTGGCACGCCCGCTACCACGCCGTGCGCAGCCCCAAGTACGCCGTCAAGGTCGTCGGATACTCCGCCCGCGGCGCCTACCGTGGCGGCCGACGCCTGTGGCCCGTCCTCACCGCCGACGACCACACCCGCACCGTCAAGGCCCTGCGCGCCCAGACCCGCGACAAGCCCGAAGACGAAGCCCTCGCCCTGCGCTACCAGGTCGCCCACCGCGAGCGCACCGAAGCCCGCAGGTGGCGGTGGGGCGCCGCCCTCGGCCTCGTCTCCGCGGCGGCCGTCGCCCTCAACTACGCCGCCCTCGGCCTCCAGATCGCCGCAGGCTGCATCGCCTGCGGCGGACTCACCGCCATCGGCTGGTCCGACGAGGCACAGATCCTCGACCACGGCACGCCGCCGCTGCGCATCGCCATGGACTCCCAGCAGCTCAACGACGCCCTGCGCGCCACCGGCCTGCTCAAGCCCGGCAAGGGCGACGACGAGGGCCCCAAGGTCAACTGCGTCATGGGGCCGCTGCGCGACGGCAACGGCTGGAGCTGCATCTTCGACCTGCCCAAGGGCGGAGGGAAGACCGCCGCCGACGTCCTCGCCAAGCGCACCGCCATCGCCGCCGAGCTCGGCGTCGACGAGATCCAGGTCATCATGTCCCGCGTCCGCGCAGCTGCCGGCGGCAACGCGGGCCGCGTCTCCATGTGGGTCGCCGACGATGACCCCTACCTGGCCCCGCCCAACCCCTCGCCCCTGGAGCAGATGGACACCTTCAGCATCTGGGAGCCCATCCCCTTCGGCCAGGACGCCCGCGGCAACCGCGTCACCCTCCCGATCGTGTGGCAGTCCATGTTCTTCGGCGGCCTGCCCCGGCGCGGCAAGACCTTCAGCCAGCGCCTGCTCACCGCCGCCGGCCTCCTCGACCCCTACGTGCGGCACTACGTCGCCGACTTCAAGGGCGGCCAGGACTGGATCCAGATGCGGCAGGTCGCCCACCGCCTGGTCCTCGGCGCCGAAGAAGACGCGATCCTCGCCTTCAAGGCCCTGCTCAAGGAGCTCCTGGCGGAGATGGAGCGCCGCTTCTCCCTCCTGCGTGGCCTGCCCACCTCCATCTGCCCCGAGGGCAAGCTCACCCCCGAGATCGTCAAGCGCTACAACATGCCGTTCATCCTGTTCACCGTCGATGAGCTGCAAGAAGCCTTCCTGGCCGTCGACGACCAGGAACGCGAGGAGATCATCAACGACATGGCGCGCATCGCCCGCCGCGGCCCTGCGGCCGGGTTCGTCTCCAACTACGCCTCCCAGCGCCCCGACGCCAAGTCCGTACCGACCAAGCTCCGCGAGATCATCACCATCCGCTACTCCACCCAGGTCGTCGACCAGACGTCCAGCGACATGGTGCTCGGCAAGGGCAAGGCCGCCCAGGGCGCCGACGCCTCCGTCCTGTCCGAGGAGCACAAGGGCGTCGGTGTGCTGGTCACCGGCCCTGCCTCGTTCGTCACCGTCAAGGCCGACATGCTGGAGACCGCCGCCTTCAACACCATGTGCGCCAAGGGCCGCGCCCTGCGCGAAGCCTGCGGACAGCTCACCGGAGACGCCGCCAGCGACCCGGCCGCCATCGCCGACGCGAGCGGCGTCACCATCAGCCCCGTCCTGTCCGACTGCCTCGCCGTCATGCGGCACAGCGTCAAGATGCACACCGTCGACCTGCTCGCCCGCCTGGAGAACCTCGACGAGGACTACGGCGACTGGGACGCCGAACGCCTCGCCAAGGAGCTCGAAGACGCCGGCGTGAAGCGCACCACCAAGCAGGTCAACATCGGCGGCAAGAACCTCGCCGGATACCGCCGCGAGGACCTCGAAGCGGCCATGCCCGCCGAACTCCTCAACGCCCGGTAGAGGGGGACCCCACTACCAACCCCACTACGAGACCCCCCTCTTGATCCCCACTACCCGGCGAGTGGATCTAGAGGGGGGTCTCTACCGTCGTAGACCCCCCTGTAGTGGGCCCCCACCTGCGAAGTAGTGGGGCTAGAGGGGGTAGAGGATCACCCCCGAGAACCCCGGCAGGGCGGCATCATGGACGCATGAACTCCGCCGACATCCCGCCCGGCTTCTACGGCACCAGCGACGTCGCCAGAGCCCTCGGCATCAAGCCCGCCAGCGTCCGCCTCCTCGTCCACCGAGGCCAGCTGAAGCGCACGGCAGGCACCGAACGCCACCCGCTCTACGCCGCCACAGACGTCGCCGCCCTCCTCGCCAAACGCCGCGAACGCGCCGCCGCTTGACCGCAGGTCAGACAGCGTGTAACGATCTCGGTGAACAACTGTGCCCCGAAGCAGGCACCACAGACGCACACGAAGCCCCGGCCACCACCCCGGCCGGGGGCTTCGTCGTGCCTGGCGACGGTGCGGAAGAGCGGGTCACGACCGCAGGCGGGTGGATACGGCAGCCACCCCGCACCGCCGCCCACAACCCGCAGGAGCCACGCTCAGCACAAGGAGCGGCCAGCGGCCAGCACCTCGGAGATATCCACCTTCAGCCCGTAGCCCAGGTCCTCGTCATCCGCCCAGATAGGCGTGATCGGCGGATACCCCGCCCCCTTCGCCGTCCCGTTCACCGCGTACTCGGGGCCGCCCGCCGGCTCGAACGTCACCTCGCTGCCCGAGCGGCAGCGCAGCGTCCCCGACGCCACGGTGAACGGCCACTCCGAGAACCCGGACTGCACCACCGGCCGCATGTGCGAAGACTCCGCCCCGCCCACCGCCGCCGCTGACGTCGTCGACTCGGCGTCGCCCTCGCTCGCCCCGTCATCCCCGCCGCAGCTGTTGAAGCAGACGAGCCCCATCACCAGCGCGGCGAAACCCATCGCCGCCTTCTCCACGGCCGTGAACGGCCGCCCCGTGCCACCTCTCTCGCCCATCAATCCCCCAAGTCGTAGGCGCAGCACGATACGGACGGGAGACGCCATGCCCAAGCCCAAGCGGCTCCGCGTCTGCAACGTCCCCCGCTGCCCCGAGTACACCCGCGACGGCAAGTGCGACAAGCACCGCCGCGAGGCAGAGCAGGCACGAGGCAGCGCACGAGACCGCGGCTACGGCCAGGACCACGAGGTCCTCTTCCGTAAGCCCGTCCTCCGGCGCGACCCCACGTGCGTGTGCACCGACCAGAGCCACAAGCACGGCAGCCCGTGCGGTGCCCAGTCCCGGCATGCCGACCACTACCCCCAGGACCGCCGGGCCCTGGTCCAGGCCGGCCTCAACCCGAACGACCCGCAGTACGGACGCGGACTGTGCGGCCCGTGCCACAGCAGCGTGACAGCACGGCACCAACCAGGAGGGTGGAACCGATGAAGGACACCAGCGCACGCACCGTCGTACTCAAGCCTGGCGACGTCCTGCTCATCGGCAACATCGGAGTGTCGAGCGAGGACGCACTGGACGCGCTGCACGACGGCTTGCTCAGCCTGCGCCACGCCCTCGCCCTCAGCTCGGTCGCCGTGTTCGAGGAGGACATCAACACGGCAGCACTCGCACCGCTCGCGCCCATGCCTGACGCCATCGTGCTCAGGGTGTTCGACCGCACGACGGTGCCACAGCACCGCGCGGTGCTCACGGCATGGCTGAGCGCGAACCACATCGACCCGAGCACGGTGGCCAGCGACTGGCTGAGCATCGAGCAGGAGGCCGGCCAGCGCTTCATCCGCTACGAGACCTTCCGCCTGAACGACGCCGGCGGCAAGCTCATCGACCCCCGCGACCGGGACAAGGCCTGGACGATCGAGCGCGTGTCACCGCTGGTCATCGACCTGGACCTGCCCGCAGGCCAGACAGTCACGGACCGTGACGAGATCCATGATCACCCCGGGGGGTGACCCCCAACCAAGATCGTCCGGAGGACCGCCGGGGAGGTGGCTCGCCGCATGTACGGGTCTGGGAGGTCGGGGAAGTGCCCCCTCCCGTGACCCTGTGTGACCCCGCTCCGTCGCAATGACGGGGCCGCTGACGTGCCGCAACGGCACGAGGAGAGTGATCACATGGGTGGAATGGGACCGGCACCGAAACCGGCTGGACCAGACGGGAAGGGCGCACGCCGGCGCAACGCCACGATCGCCATGACCCGCCTGCCCTCTGGTGGACGTGAGGGAAAGCCCCCGACATGGCCGCTGCTGGACGACGTCGCGCTCAAGGCCCGGCACTCTGTCCTGTCGGCCAAGGCCGAACGGCTGCGGTACCAGCTGGACGAGGCCGAACCGGGGCCGCGGCGGGCCCGGCTGGAGCGGCAGGTCGACGAGCTCGACATCGAGGTGGAGACCATCGCGCTGCAACTGGCCGAACAGCGCAAGCTGGAGCGGGCGTTGTGGCGGGAGCTGTGGAAGACCCCGCAGGCCTGTGCCTGGGAGCGGCTGGGCTGGACGCGTGACGTGGCTCAGTACGTGCGGTGGAAGGTGCTCGCTGAGCTCGGCAGCCTGGAGGCGGCGAAGGAGGCCCGGCAGCTGTCGGACCGTATCGGTCTGACCCCGCTGGCCATGCTGCGCCTGCGGTGGGAGATCGCCGCGGACGAGGTCGCCGAGCAGCGCCAGGAACGGCCGGCCGCGACCGGGCGTCCCAGTGCTCGGCAGCGCATGAGGGTGGTCGACTCCAGTGCCGTGGCGGGGTCCTGACTATCCGGGTGAGTTCCCCACGCTGGGCTGGCTGGTCGGCGAGTGGATCGAGGAGAACTGCGTCATCCCCGACGGCGACCGCCTCGGCGAGCCGTACCTCCTCACGGACGAGATGTGGAACTTCCTCGTCTGGCACTACCGCATCAAGCCGGAAGCCATAGGTGACGAGTGGCAGGCGGCATGGGCCTACCGCCGCTCCCTGCTGGTCCGCCCGCAGAAGTGGGGCAAGGGTCCGCTGACCGCCGCGATGATCTGCGCGGAAGCCGTGGGCCCGGTCCGCTTCGGCGGCTGGGACGCAAGCGGCGAGCCGGTCGGCATGCCGTGGGCCACGCCGTGGATCCAGGTCACTGCAACGTCCGAGGACCAGACGGACAACGTGTACCGGGCGCTCACCCCGATGATCGAGGAAGGGCCCCTTGCGGATCTCATCCCGGACACCGGCGAGACCCGCATCAACGTGCCCGGCGGCGGGCTCATTGAGCCCGTCACCAGCTCGCGCAACGCCCGCCTGGGGCAGCGCATCACCTTCGCCGTGCAGGACGAGACCCACTGCTGGGTGGAGTCCAACGGCGGGTGGACGATCGCCACCACGCAGCGGCGCAACCTGTCCGGTACCGGTGGGCGCGCGGTGGAGACCACGAACGCGTGGGACCCCTCCGAGCAGTCCGTGGCGCAGCGCACCAGCGAGGCCAAGGCGAAGGACATCTACCGGGACCACCGGATGGCACCGCCCGCGTCGCTGGCGAACAAGGCGGAGCGCCGAAAGGCCCTGCGGGTCGCCTACGGGGACTCGGCGAAGAAGCCGTTCGGCTGGGTGTCGATCGACCGCATCGACGCCGAGATGCTGGAGATCGCTGAGACCGACCCCGCGCAGGCCGAGCGGTACTACCTGAACCGCATCGTGGCCGGCACCGGGGCCTGGATCGACAAGGACCGCTGGGACGCCCGTGCGCTGCCGCAATCGGTCCCGGCCAAGACCCGCGTCGCTCTCGGCTTCGACGGCTCCGACGTCGACGACTGGACCGGCATCCGCCTGGAGACCATGACCGGCTACCAGTTCACGCCCACCTACGGGCCCGACCGGCGCCCAACGATCTGGGATCCGGCCGACTGGGACGGCCAGGTGCCGCGCCTGGAAGTCGACGCGGCGATGGACGAGATCTTCGCCCGGTACGACGTCGTGCGCGGCTACTTCGACCCGCCCTACTGGGAGACCGAGGTGGACGTGTGGGCCGACCGGTACGGAGAGAAGCGGGTGGTCCGCTGGTACACCGCCCGCACCACGCAGGCCCACGCGGCGGCCGAGCGGCTCGTCACCGACGTGAACAAGAAGGACAGCACGTTCACGCACGACGGCTGCCCGACCACCGCGGTGCACGTCGGCAACGCCCGCAAGGCGGCCCGTCCGTCGAACCGCTATGTGCTCCGCAAGGCGTCCGTGGCTCAGAAGATCGACCTCGGCATGTGTGCCCTGCTCGCCCACGAGGCGGCCGGCGACGCGATCGCAGCAGGGCAGGCGGAGCCGCCGCCCACCTACTACGCCTACACGGCTTGAGAGGGGGTGCGCGTGGCTACGGAGGAACAGGCCCGCCGCCTGGTCGACGTCCTCGCGACGGAGCTGACGACCCGGTCGATCGACGTGCTGAAGCACGACCGCTACTACCGGGGCAAGCACCCGCTTCGCTTCGCTTCGGACGAGTTCCGTAAGTACTGCGCGGACCGGTACGCGGGATTCTCGGACAACTGGACGCAGCCGGTCGCCGACAGCCCGGTGGAACGGCTCACCGTCACCGGGGTACAGGTGCCCGGCGAGGTGAAGGCGGACGCCGATCTGTGGGGTGTGTGGCAGCGCAACGGCCTGGACGCCGACAGCCAGCTCGGCTTCCTCGGGGCCGGGAACGCGGCCCGCTGCTTCGTGCTGGTGTGGGGCGACCCGGACGACGAGGACACCCCGTGCGTCACCTTCGAGGACGCCTCCTCCGCGATCGTCCAGTACGAGCCCGGCTCCCGCCGCCGGCGCCGGGCCGCCATGAAGATGTGGCAGGACGGCTTCAGCGAGTACGCCACCCTCTACCTGAAGGACGAGGTGTGGAAGTTCGAGCGGCCGCTGTCTGCGGGTGACAAGAAGTCGCCGCAGATGGCGGAGGCCGACGCGGTGATGGACTCCTGGACACCGCGCGAGATGGGCAGCGAGCCGAACCCGCAGCCCAACCCCATGGGCGTGGTGCCGATGGTGGAGCTGCCGAACCGGCCGCTGCTGGCCTCCGAGCCCGTCTCGGACGTCTCCGGCGTGATCGCCATGCAGGACGCCATCAACCTGCTGTGGGCGCTGCTGTTCACCAACGCCGACTACGCCTCCCTTCAGCAGCGGATCGTCACCGGTGCCGAGGTGCCGAAGGTGCCGATCCTCGACTCGAACGGGCAGAAGGTCGGCGAGCGGCCGATCGACCTCAAGAAGTTCGTCACCGACCGCATCCTGTGGCTGGAGAACCCGGAAGCGAAGATCGATTCCTGGCCCGCTGCGCAGCTCACGGCGTATACCGAGGTGATCGAGGTGTGCGTGGGGCACATCGCCGCGCAGACCCGCACCCCGCAGCACTACCTGGTGGGGAAGATGGCCAACCTGTCCGGGGACGCGCTGATCGCGGCGGAGACCGGCCTGGTGAAGCGGACCGAGGAAAAGCAGCTCTGGTTCGGCCAGGCCCTTCGCGAGGTGTTCCAGCTCATCTGTCTCGCCCGCGGCGAGGACGGCAAGGGCAAGGCCCTGGCCGGGGGTTCGGTGCTGTGGAAGGACCCGCAGTCGCGGAACCTGGCTCAGCTGACGGACTCGCTGCTGAAGCTGAAGCAGATCGGCTTCCCCTTCGAGTGGCTCGCGCTCCGGTTCGGGCTGACGCCGACCGAGGTCACCGTGTTGATGGAGATGCGGCAGCGTGAGGCGGAGCAGGACCCGGTCGCGGCCATGCTGGGCGCCGGCGGGAGCATCCCGCCCGAGGCCGACCCCACTCCGCAGCCTGATCCTGCGGACGGTGGGGTGCCGTGACGGAGCCGCTGACTCTGGCGAGCCGTCACCTCGCACAGCAGCGGCGGATCGCGGCGACGACCATGGCGGCGGCCCTGCGCGAGTGGGGCCTGCTCGACGCCAACCACCTGCGCGCGTCCTGGAGTACGGTCGGGCCGCGCCTGGTCACGGTGCTGACTGCCGGGCAACTCGCGGCGGCGAGCGGCGCGAACGACTACGTCGGCGCCGTGGCGGCTGCCGAGGACGCCGAGGAGGCGGCATTCGCGGTGAACCCGGCCGCGTTCGCCGGGGTCGCGGCCGACGGGCGGAGCCTGGACACCCTGGTGATGCGCCCGCTGTTCACCACCTTCGAGGCCATCCGCGGGGGCGCCAGCACCCGGCAGGCGCTCGGGGCCGGCCGCGGTCTGCTGGCCACGATCATGCGCTCGGAGGTCGCCGACGCAGGCCGCGGCGCGGTCGGCGTCGGTATCGCCGGGCGGCGCACGATCCAGGGCTACGTGCGGGTGGTCCAACCGCCCGCGTGCGCGCGGTGCGTGATCCTGGCGGGCAAGGAGTTCGGCTGGAACAAGGGCTTTCAGCGGCACCCGCGGTGCGACTGCATCCACCTGCCGACCACACTGATCGCCCGCAACCAGAACCGCGGCCGGCTCGGCTCGGACAGCTTCACCCCGACCACCCAGCCCGGCCGCGGCGCCGCCGGATTCATCAACCCGCGCGGCTACTTCGACAGCCTCTCGCGCGCCGAGCAGGACCGCATCTTCACCGTGGACGGCGCCCGCGCGATCCGTGACGGCGCCGACATGGCGCAGGTCATCAACGCCCGCCGCGGCATGTACACCGCCGACGCCTACGCCCGCCGTGTCGCCGCCACCCGCGAGGGCACCACCCGCCGCGGCGCCTTCTACCGCGCAGAGCGGGCCCGCGCCGAGGCCCGCACCGGCACCCGCTTCGCCCGCGACCGCATCGAAGCCCGGCGAGGCCTGCCCCGCTTCGAACTGCGCAGCCCCCGCCTGCTGCCGGAGGAGATCTACCGGCTTGCCACCGACCGCGAGGACGCGATCCGGCTCCTGCGCCGCTTCGGCTACCTGACCTGACCCGGGCGCAACGTCCGGGCCCTACTTCCGCAATGGGAGAGCACCGATGGATCTGTCCACCCTGCCCCGCTGGGCCCGCGCGCACGTCGCGGGCTGGTCCCACCCCTACGCCGTCGGCCCCCTGTCGCCCGTGCTGTATGCCAGCGGCGGCGGCGACGACGAGGACGACGACACCGACGACGGCGGTGAAGGCGGGGACGACATCGACGATCAGGACGACGACACCGGGAACGGTGACGACGACCAGGACGGCGACGACGACGCCGACCCGGAGGGCGCCGACCAGCTCGGCGACCCCGGCAAGAAGGCCCTGGCCTCCATGAAGGAGAAGCTGCGCAAGGAACGCGAGCGGCGCAAGGCCGCCGAGTCCGAGCGCGACCAGATCAAGGGCTCCGGCGCCAACGCCGACGACCCGGAGCGGATCCGCAGCGAGGCCGACAAGGCGGCCACCGCCAAGGCCAACGCCCGGATCGTCCGCTCGGAGATCCGGGCCGCCGCCGCGGGCAAGCTCATCAACCCGCGCGACGCCCTCCAGTTCCTCGACCTCACCCAGTTCGAGGTCGACGAGGACGGCCAGGTCGACGAGGACGACATCGCCGACGCGATCGAAGACCTCCTGAAAGAACGCCCCTACCTGGGAGTTGCCGCAAAGGCACCCGAGGCCAGGTTCCAGGGGACCGGGGACGGAGGCGCCCGCAAAGGGCGCGGCGGGCCCAAGCAGTTCACCGAGCAAGAAGTCCAGAAGATGACGCCCGAGCAGATCGACGAGGCTCACCGCAAGGGTCAGCTGCGCGACTACCTCGGCGGATAGCCACCCGAGAGGAAACTGATGTCCATCAAGCGTTTCCGGCCGGAGATTTGGTCCGCCAAGCTCCTGGTCGCCCTCCGCAAGGAGCTGATCTACGCCGGTCCCGGCATGGTCAACCGCGACTACGAGGGCGAGATCCAGGAGGCGGGCGACACCGTCCGCATCACCTCGATCTCCCGGCCCACGATCGGCACCTACAACCCGAACTCGACGGTCATCACGCCCGAAGAGCTCAACGACGCCCAGCGCACGCTGGTCGTCGACCAGTCGAAGTACTGGGCCTTCAAGGTCGACGACGTCGACAAGCGCCAGGCCAAGGGCGACGTCATGCCGCAGGCCATGAGCGAGGCCGCCTACGCCCTCGCGGACGTCGTCGACCAGTACGTCGCCAACCTGTACACGCAGGCTCAGGCGGCGAACCAGCTCGGCACGGTCGCCGTTCCCACGGGCAACCCGGAGAACTTCTACAAGAACGTCGTCATCCCGCTGAAGGTCGCCCTCGACAACGCCAACGTGCCCCGCCAGAACCGGTGGATGGTCGTACCGCCGTGGCTGGAGGGCCGGGCCCTGCTGGACCCGAACTTCATCAACGCCGACAAGGCCGCCGACCAGGGCGCCGCCCTGCGCAACGGCTTCATCGGCCGCGCCGGCGGCTTCGACATCTACATGTCGAACAACTGCCCCAACCCGACCGGCGACGACTACGTGGTCACCGCGGGCAACAACACCGCGATCTCCTTCGCCGAGCAGATCAACAAGACCGAGGCCTACCGCCCCGAGTCGAGCTTCTCGGACGCCGTCAAGGGCCTGGCGCTGTACGGCGCGAAGGTCATCCGCCCCGAGGCGCTGGCCACGGCCATCGCGTCCCAGACCTGATCAGGAGGTCTCGCCACCATGGCCCGTACCGCTGTCGCGTACAGCAACCTCGTCCCCAACGGCAACCTCGCCGACCCGTCCGGAACGGCGGTCACCTCCGGCGCGGGCAACGGCGGCCAGGTCGCCGCCGCGTTCCCGGAGCTGACGCTGCTGCGCGTCTCCAACGCCTCCGGCGGCTCCGGCACCGCGACCGTCCTCGCGGGTTCCCTGCCCCTGGCGATCGCCTCCGGGCAGGGCAACCTCGCCGTCACCGTCGCCAACGGCGCCACCCAGTGGATCGGCCCGGTGGAGTCCGGCCGCTTCCTCCAGAACGACGGCTCTCTGATCGTGGAGACGTCCGTCGCCATGACCATCACCGCCTTCAAGGTCCCGAGGAACACCTGACATGGCCGAGACGATCTACGTGCGCGGTGAGGGCGGCGGCATCCACGCGATGGACCTGCCGCTGCCCGAGCCGATCGAAGAGCGCCTGCGCAAGGGCATGCTCCAGCGCGTCAACGAAGACGGCAGCCCCTACACCGAGGCCGCCGACGACGAACCCACCGGTGCGGGCAAGGTCCCCGAGCCCGGCACACAGGTGCAGGGCCTCCCGCTGACCGAGCCGTCCAAGACCGCCGTCAAGGCGGACTGGGTGGGCTGGGCCGTCGTCAAGGGCGCCAACGCCGAAGAGGCCGACGGCATGACCAAGGCCGACCTCATCGAGAAGTACGGCACCCCGAGCAGCTGAGGAGGGACCATGCCTCTCCCCTCCCTGGCGACCCCCGAGGACGCCGAAGGCTACGGCTACACGCTGCCCGCAGAGTCCGCGGTCAGCCTGCTCACCCGCGCGTCGGTCAGGATCCGGCGCGCGGCCGGGCAGCCCATCACCCCCAGCACCGTCACCGTCCAGCTGGCCGTCGAGGACGGCTGCGTCGACCTGCCCGCCCCACCCGTGATCGAGGTGCAGACGGTCGCCGCAGTCAACGAGGACGGCACCACCACCACGCTGACCGGCTGGTGGTGGGACGGCGAACGGCTGCGCCTGGTGACCTGCTTCGCGCACCGCGTGCAGGTCACCTACCAGCGCGGCTGGGACCCGCTCCCCGACGGCCTGGTGGAACTCACCTGCTCGGTCGCCGACCGGCTCGCGAACACCCCCAAGGGCATGGAGACCGGCGTGCGCGAGCGGGCCATCGACGACGCCCGCGAGGTGTACGCAGCCGAAGCCACCCAGACGGCCGGCGACCTGCTGCCGGGCGAACTCACCGCCCTCCAGCGGGAACTGGGCGGCCAATGCGTGTGGGTGGTGAGCACGTCGTGAACCTCGACGCCATCCTCACCGCCGGCCGGGCCATGGCCGAGGAACGCATGCGGGACACCGTGCACCTCTACGCGCAGGCCGACGACACCTTCGACCGGACCACCGGCACCACGGTGCCCGGCGCGAAGACCACCCTGTACCAGGGCAAGGCCCGCGTGAAGTCGGTCGCGCAGGCCTCCGGCGAGGACGTCCAGGCCGCCGACCGCGAGGTACGGCTGCTGGAGTACACCGTCTCGCTGCCCTGGTCGACCCCGCTGCCGTCCGGCGTCCGTGTGCTGCCCGGCATGCGGGTGGAGGTCCTGGACTCGCTCGACGCCCGCATGGTCGGCCTGATCCTGTGGGTGACAGGCGTGCAGTTCGGCGACCAGGCCACCGCCTGGCGGATCAAGACGGAGGACAGGTCCTGATGGACAACCGCTTCGACATGTCCGACGTCCGCCGCCTGGAACGCCACCTGGCCCGCAGCATCCCCCGGGCCCGGCGGGACGCGCGCGCGGTCACCATGCGCGGCGCGATGAACATCAAGCGGGACTGGCGCAAGAACGCCCGACAGTCCTCCGGGCGCCACGCCCCCGCCTACCCGAACAGCGTGGGCTTCGACATCGCCAACTACGGCCCGGACATCGTCATGGCGACGATCGGCCCCGACAAGGGCGCTACCCAGGGCGCGCTGGGCAACCTGCTGGAGTACGGCTCGGTGAAGAACCCGCCCCACAACGACGGCGGGCGCGCCCTGGCCGCGGAACTTCCGCAGTTCGAGGCGCAGATGGCGCTGGTCGTCGAACGCGGCCTTGCCTGGGGGATGTGAGCGATGGCGACCGTCCCCGAGGTGCTGCCGCACCTCGACGCCGTCCAGGCCGCCCTGGAAGACGCTGGCCTGACCGTGTTCGTGGGCGGCACCCCCACATCGAGCGGCTGGACGCCGCCGGACAAGTCCTGCGTCCTGTACCCGGACGCGGGCATGGCCGTCCGAGAGTCGCTCGCAGACCAGCGCACCGACTTCGACTCGACCATGCAGATCACCTGCCTGGGCGGCGATCCGGTGCGCGCCCTGTATGTGGCCGACAAGGTTCGCAAGGCCCTGGCCGCGCCGCTGACCGTAGAGGGCCGCTCCTGCTGGCCCCCCGAGGACCTGGGCGGCCCTCCGCTGGCACGGGACGACGACGTCACCCCGCCGCTGTGGTTCCTGCCCGTCCAGTACCGCATCTGTTCAACACCTGCCTGATGGAGGGCACCCCATGGCAACACTCGGAACCCAGGTCATCGCCCTGGCCGGACTCGGACCCACCTACGCGGCCGCGGCCGGCGGAGGCGACAAGTGCGAGGTCGGCGACCGCGTCTTCCTGCACGTCAAGAACGGCGCGGGCAGCCCGGTCACGGTGACGCTCACCTCGGTCGCGGCCTTCCGCGGCCAGTCCGTCTCCAACGTCACCGTCTCCGTCCCCGCCTCCGGTGAGCGGATGATCGGCCCGCTCAGCCCGGACCTGCTCCAGAACGCCTCCGACGGCCTGTGCGCCATCGGCTACAGCTCCGCCACCTCGGTCACCGTGGCCGCGCTGCGGATCTGACCCCGCCCCACCACCAAACCCTTCGAGCCCTGAGCCGCCCGGCCGGGGCCTTTTTCATGCCCTGGAGGGCCTCATGGCTGACCTGATCAGCGACGGCAAGACCCGCGTGGCGTGGCTGTCCACCGTCGCGAACATCAACGCCCCGACCGTGGCGGAGCTGACCGCTGGCGCCGACTACACCAAGCGCATCACCCCCGACGGCCTGAAGATCGACCCCAGCACCGCGGACGTCGACACGTCCTCGCTCGCCTCGACGTTCGACACCAAGACCGCGGGCCGGGTGGGCTTCGACACCGAGCTGACCTTCAAGCGCGGCGACACCGTCGGCGACGACGCCCCCTTCACGACGCTGAAGTACGGCGTCAGCGGGTTCCTGGTGGTGCGCCGCGGCGTCGCCTACACCACCGCGTGGACGGTCGGTCAGAAGGTCGAGGTCTACCCGATCACCTGCGGTGAGCCGCAGAACTCCAGCCCGGCCGCGAACGAAGTCCTCAAGTTCGTGTCGCCGATGAAGGTGACCGACGCTCCGGCGACGGCTGCGACGGTCGCCTGATGGGGCGCAGCATCCAGGAGATCCTCGCGCAGGCCAAGCCTCGGGAGCGCACCGTCACGGTGTGCCTCCGGGGCGACCTGGCCGGCGAAGTGGAACGCCTCACCGCGGAGATCGGCAAGGTCTCCGAGGAGTGGGAGCCCGTCGACCTCACGGACGAACACCCGGCCCGGGCACTCTCGCAGCAGCTCAGGGAAGCGCGGGAGCAGGCCAAGGCCGCCGAGGAGCCGTTCACCTTCCGGTACATCGGCGACAAGGCCTACAGCGACCTCCTGGCCGCGCACCCCTCCGAGAACGACAACGAGCTGTTCGACTCGGTCACCTTCGGCAGGGCTCTCGTGTCCGCCTCGTGCATCGCCCCCGTCATGACCGAGGACGAGGTCATCGAGCTGTTCGAGGTCATCAACGAGGGCGAGATCAAAAAGCTGTTCGACGCCGCCTGGGACGTCCACAACGCGGCGGACATCATCCCTTTCTCGTTGGCCGCCTCCGCGCTCCTGGCGGGCCTCACCGGCGGGAAGTAGAGGCGGCCCGCGCCTTCGGGGTGCCCCGGAGCGTGTTCATGGGGCGCGTCGTCCAGGAGGGCGAGCCGCTGTGGCTCGACGAAGACCGAGCCTGGGCGCTCGCCCTCCTGGAAGCGGAGAAGAACTCCTGTCCCGAGTGCGGCCAGCCGTGGGACCTCGCCACCGACCCGAAGAACGAGTTCGCGTTCAACGCCGAGCTCATCCGCTGCCACCCCTGCACCACCTCGGCCAAGGCAGTGAAGGCCCACCAGGACAGGAACAAGGGCTCTGCAGAGGGCCTGCACGTTCACCTCGACTACCGCAGACCAGACGGGGGGTGAACCGTGGCCACCCGTACCGTCACCGTCCGGCTGCGCGCGGACATCAACCAGTACACCCGGTCGATGAGGCAGGCCGCCGACAACACCTCCCGGCTCGCCGGAGTCGGGGCTGCGGCCGGCACCGCGCTCGTCACCGGTTTCGCGGTTGCCGCGGCTGCGGCGGCCCGGTTCGACAAAGAACTCAGCAACGTCCGGGCGGTGACCGGGGCCACCGGCGCGGAAATGCAGAAGCTGAGGCAGGCCGCCCTCGACGCGGGCAAGACGACGTCCTTCACAGCGACGGAGGCAGCCCGCGCGGAGGCCGAACTGGCCCGCGCCGGCATCAGCACCGCGGACATCGTCGGCGGTGCCCTGAAGGGCTCCCTGGCCCTCGCGGCAGCCGGGCAGGTCGACCTCACCGAGGCGGCCGTCACGAGTGCCCAGGCCATGAACACCTTCGGCCTGAAGGGCAAGGACGTCACCCACATCGCAGACCTGCTCGCCGCCGGCGCGAACAAGAGCGCCGCCGACGTGCACGGCCTGGCGATGTCCCTGCGGATGGGCGGCCTGCTCGCCCACCAGACCGGCCTGTCCATCGAGGACACCGTGGGCGTGCTCAGCGCCTTCGCCGACCACGCGCTGATCGGCTCGGACGCCGGTACCTCGCTGAAGGTCATGCTCCAGCGGCTGGTCCCGCAGTCCAAAGAGGCCGCGGCGATGATGGACAAGCTGGGCTTCACGGCCTACGACTCGCAGGGCAAGTTCGTCGGGCTGTCGGAACTGGCCGGGCGAATGAAGACCTCGTTCAGCAAACTCACGCCGGAGGCCCGCAACGCGGCCATGGCGACCATCTTCGGGGCGGACGCCGTTCGGTCGGCGACGATCCTGTACGAGCTCGGCTCCGACGGCATCAACAGGTACGTCGGGTCCGTGAACGACGCAGGCGCGGCCGGCCGCATGGCCGCCGTACAGACCGACAACCTGGTCGGCGACCTGGAGCGCCTGCGCGGTGCGATCGAGACCGCCCTGATCGAGGGCGGCACCGCGGCCAACGGGACGCTGCGCACCATGACGCAGTGGATCACCAACCTGGTCAACGCCTACAACGGCCTGCCACCCGAGGTCCAGCGGGCGGTCACAGGGTTCATGGGCATCGGCGGCGCCGCGGCCCTGGCCGGGGCTGCGATCCTGCTGCTCATCCCGCGCATCGCCGCCACGCGGACCGCCCTGGTAGCACTCGGGGTGACCGCCCAGACCACGCGCACGGCTCTGATGGGGCTGGGTCGCTTCGGCATCGTCCTGGCAGGTCTGGAGGCCATGTCGTGGGGCACGGAGAAGCTCGTGTCGCAGTTCGACGCGGCACCCCCCTCCGTGACGCGCCTTCAGAACTCGCTGCTGAACTTCGCGAAGACCGGCAAGGCGGCCGGCGAGCTGACGAAGACGTTCGGCAAGGACCTCGACGGCTTCGGTGAGGCAGTCGCCCGCATCGCGCACCCCGGCGCCCTCGACCGGGTCGGAGACAGCCTCTACACGATCACTCACCTGGGATCCGACGCCTACGACCTGGAACAGGCCCGCACGAAGATCAAGAGCGTTGATGAGGCGCTGAAGAGTCTGGTCCAGGGCGGCGCGGCTGACGTGGCTGCGGATGCGTTCAACAAGATGGCCGTCGAGGCGGAGAAGCAGGGCACGTCCACGGAGAAGCTGCGGACTCTGCTGCCCGGCTATGCCGAGGCCCTCACCGCGGCGGACACCCAGACGAAGCTGTCTGCGGAGTCCCAGGCCAAGCTGGCTGAGGAAACCGGCCTGACCGCCGACCAGTTGCAGGACCAGCGGACCGAGGCCGAGAAGCTCGCCGACGCTCTCAAGGGCCTCAACGGCACCGCCATTTCGGCCGCCGAGGGCGAGATCTCGTTCCGGCAGTCGCTGGCCGACCTGAGCGAGGCCGTGAAGGACAACGGCCACAGTCTCGACGTCAGCACGGAGAAGGGACGCGCGGTCAAGGGCGCGTTCCTGGACGCCGCCAAGGCAGCCCAGGACCACGCCCAGGCGGTCGCCGAGCAGACGAACAGCCAGACGGCCGGCCAGAAGGTCCTGGAGCAGGACATCGGCCTGCTGAAGCGGCAGATGGAACAGGCCGGATTCTCCAAGGACGCCATTGAGAACCTGATCGGGGCGTTCGCCCAGATGCCGCCTTCGGTGGGCACGAAGGTCGACGCCAAGACCGAGGCGGCGATGAGCGACCTGGAGGCGGTGAAGAACAAGGTCGCCACGATGAAGGGCAAGACGATCACCATGGCGGCGCCGACCGCCGAGGCCCGTGCCCAACTGGAAGCCCTCGGATTCAAGATCAAGAACACGAAGGGCAAGACCGTCGTCATCACCGTGCCGACAGGCGGCCAGAAGGCGGCTGTCGACGCCCTCGCCGAGGCGATCCGCAATCTGCGCGACCGGAACGTCTCGGTCACGACGACCTTCTACACGCGGGGCTCTAAGGCTGCGGTGGCGCCTGCGCACCGCGACTACGGAGCGCAGGCCAACGGCAGCATCTTGTCCTTCTACGCCGACGGCGGGGTGCGGGAGAACCACGTCGCGCAGATCGCCAGGAAGGGCAGCTGGCGGGTATGGGCGGAGGACGAGGCAGGGGACGAGGCCTACATCCCCCTCAACCCTGCCAAGCGGAAGCGCTCGCGGATGATCGCCGCCGAGACGGTGAAGCGTCTCGGTGGGCAGGTGGCGTGGTTCGCGAACGGGGGGATCCCCGGTTTCACGTACACGCCGACCGGCATGCCGGTCCTGGGTGGCCCGTCGGACGCGAAGCAGCGCTATGACCAGGAGATCGCGGACCTGAAGAAGGCCTGGGACGACCTGAACAAGGCGCTCAAGGACCAGAAGAAGGTGGCCGACAAGCTCAGGGACGCGGAGAAGGATCTCGCCAAGGTCCGCAAGGGCAAGCACACCAAGAAGCAGCTGGAGTCCGCCCAGGACAAGGTCGCCGACGCCCGCAAGGACAAGCGGGCCGCGGACGCGACGGTCGCCCGGGAGCGCAAGGACGTCTACGCCGCCGACGCCGAGCTGGGGTTGAAGAAGGGAGCGAAGACCCCAACGTCCTTCAACCTGCGTGCGTATGAGACGCAGCTCGACGAGTCGGTGGCCGCCACGTTGAAGTGGCGGGCGAGCCTGACGAAGATCGGGCAGCGCGGCGGCGCCGAACTGAAGGCGATGCTGGAGGGGATGGGCGAGGAGGGCTACGCCCTCGTCAACGCCCTGGCCAGCGCGAGCGACAAGCAATTCAAGTCGATCGTGTCCAAGTTGCAGAAGACCGGGGAGCTCGCGAAGGCCACCCTGAGCGATTTCACCAAGCAGCTCGGCGCCAGCACCGCGGAGTCGAAGCAGTTCGCCGCGGACCTCCAGGCGCTGGCCGCCCGTGGATTCGGGGACCTCGCCCAGGCGCTCGCTGCCCAGGGCGACAGCTCGGCGATGGCCCTCGCCCACCAGGCTGTGGCCTCGCCCGCTCAGGCGGCGGCCGCGAACAAGGCCGTAGGCACCGCCCAGGGCGCGCTGACAGGTGAGGACCTCACTAACGCGCTGACCCTGCTGTCGACCCTACGGGGCGGCACCGGGCGCGGCTTCGCCGATCTGATCGCGGCGGGCCTGGACGTGGGAACCATCCGCGCCCTGGTCCCCAAGATGACCGCCCAGATCAAAGCCCTGCCCGCTGCGAACAAGGACACGTTCGTGCGGCAGTGGAACCAGCAGGGCGGGGTCGCGATGGCTGCGGGCGGCATCCTCACCCGGCCCACGATGGTGCTCGGCGGCGAGGCCGGCGACGTCGAGTCGTGGATCCCGTGGAACGGCTCCGCGCGCTCGCGGGCGCTGCTCGGCAAGACCGCCGCGGCAATGGGTTACCGGCTCACCCCGGCCGGCCGTTACGGCGGCGGCACGTCGGCGGCTGCGGTCGCCCGAGAGGTCACGAAGCAGATCACGGTCAACCTCTACGGCGCCAAGCAGTCCACGGCCGAGCAGGCGATGGACGTCGCCCGGCACATGTCGTTCGTCGGCTGAGGGAGGGGGCGCGATGGCGATCCAGAACGGGATGAGCGCCACGCTGGGAGCAGTCACGCTGGGGGCAGTCGACGCCTCCGGCGTGGACTGGCGGCTGATGGGCCTGGAGGGGTGGGACTCCCCGGACTCAAGGTCGGAGTTCACCGATCGGGAGGCCGACCACGGGGCCTGGGCATCCCCGGTCTACCTGTCCTCCAGGCCGATCACTCTGAGCGGCACCATCCTCGCCCCGTCCCAGGCCCTGCTCGAAGCGGCGATGGAGCAGCTGCGGGCAGCGGCCGGCCTCACCGACACGCTGCTGACCGTGTGGGAGACCACCCCGAAGCAGGCCATCGTGCGCCGCTCGGGCAAGCCTCTCGTGCAGTACCTGACCGACACGAAGGCGTCGTACTCGGTGCTGGTGACGGCCCCGGACCCGCGCCGCTACAGCACCACGCAGAGCACCGGCACCACGGCGCTACCGTCCACGACCGGCGGCCTCACGTTTCCGGTCACCTTCCCCGTGACGTTCTCAGCGACGGCGGTGGCCGGGTCCATCACCGCGGTGAACGCGGGGAACGTCGACACCCGCCCGGTCCTCACCATCACCGGGCCGGTCGTCGCCCCGTCCGTGTCCGCCCTGTACCCGGACGGCACGGTGCGGCAGCTCACCTACTCCCTGGACCTGGCCAGCGGCGACGTCCTGACCATCGACACCGACGCCCGGACCGTCCTGCTCAACGGCTCGGTATCGCGGCGCCGGTTCCTGACCGTGCCGTCCGGGTGGCCCACCATCCCCGCCGGATCGACCGTCACGTACCAGTTCCAGTCCTCGACCTACAACGCAACCCCGCGCCTGACCGCCACCTGGCGCTCGGCGTGGATGTAAGGAGGCAGCCATGCCCGTAGACGTGTGGGCCCTCGACACACTCGCGTTCTCGGGCCTGGAAGCCCGCAACGTCGACTCCATGCTGTCCATGGGCAACGGGACCGCCCTCGGTTCCCGCTCCGGGGTACGCCCCGGCGACCCAGGCCTGACCGTGACCCTGGCCGGCACCACCATCAACTGCTCGGCGGGCGTCGCCCTGGTCGCCTACCCGGGACAGGGCGTCTACCGGGCCGCTTTCCCGTCGACCGTGTCGCCGGGTACGTACACGGCCGCGCACGCCACCCTCAACAGGATCGACCTGGTCTACCTGCGGATCTGGGACAACTCGGTCGACGCCTCCGGCCTCCTCAAAGGCGACATCGTCTACCTGGCCGGTACGGCGTCCGCATCACCGGTCGCACCGACCCCGGCGGGCACCCAGATCTACGTGCCGCTCGCCACCATCACCGTCCTGTCCGTCTCCAACGGCGGCACCGCCTCTGTGTCGACCGCGGTACGGCCCTACACCGTGGCGCCGGGCGGGATCCTGCCTTCGTCCTCGGCGCCGACCGGCCTGTACGTCGGGCAGTACTACGACGACGGCACCGGCCTGCTGCGCTGGAACGGGTCGAACTGGCGGCAGGTCAGCCCGTACACGCCGCTCTATCAGGCGCAGGTCAGCCAGCCCGGCTCGTTCACGGCCGCCGCCTTCACGGACTTCCCGGCGGTGAACTGGCCGCCGCTGACGTTCACCGTGCCGCCCAGCGGCCTGGTGTGGATCAGCATCGGCGGCGCGGTCATGAACACCAACACGTCCACCGCGTCCGGGTGGATGGCCTGGCGTGCCTCCGGCGGCGTGACCGAGTCGGCCTCCGAGGCGAACGGGCTGTCCACGGTCGGCGCCCGCACCTATGCCACCCGCCGCGTCCTGCGATCCTGGACGCCCGGCGCGTCCGTGACGCTGACTCCCCAGTACCTGTTCAGCACCGTCGGCACCCTGACCACCGTCACCCGCGCCGACAATGGCCTGCTGGCCGTCGAGCCAGTCGCGGTCGCATGACAGCGATCGAACTGGCCTGGTTCGGCTGCGACTTGCGCACCGGCGGCATCGTCGAGGACCTGCCCGCCCTCAAACCGCAGGGCGCCCTGTCCCGCAAGCTCGGTGACAGCAGCACGCTCCAGTTCGAGCTGGCGCTGCCCGGCGCCGCCGCGAACTGGGACGAGGCGACCACGCCGGGCAGCACCGTCCTGGTGGCCGTCGACACCGCCACCGACCTGCCCGTGTGGGCGGGCGCGGTCCTGTCCCGGGAGGCGGGCAGCTCCCAGACCGTGCAGCTCGGCGCGGCCACCCTGGAGCGCTACCTGGACGGCCGCTACCCGGGCACCCAGACCCTCCTGGCCACCGACCAGGCATCTGTCATCGCCGCCCTGGCCACTCCGGCGCTCACCAACGGGCCGCCGTTCGTCATCGACAGCGTGGCCACCGGCACGACCATGGACTACCTGAGCGCCGACGGCGACGACAAGAGCATCCTGTCGTGCCTGAACGAGATCATGGCCCTGGACGGCGGGCCCGAGTGGACCATCGACATCACCTGGGCGGCCAGCCACGGCGGCTTCCAGTTCCCGCTGCGCATCCGCAAGGTGATCGGCGTCCAGACGCAGACCGCGGTCACCTTCGACTTCCCTGGCTGCGTCAACGCCTACACGCTCACCGAGTCGTATGAGGCCGGCAAGGGCGCCACCGTCGTCATCGCCCGCGGCGAGGGCGAGGGATCGTCCCGCCTGACCTCGGACCCGTACACGGCGACCGCGCTGATTGCTGCCGGGTGGCCGCGCTGGGAGTACCGGTACACGCCCGCGACCGGCGTCACCGACCCCGACCAGTTGGCCGCGCACGCGGCTCAGAGCCTGGCCCTGATGGCGCCAGGCGGCCAGGTGTGGAGCGTCGAGGCCGTCGCCTCCCGGGCGCCGCGCCTCGGGCAGGACTGGGGGCTCGGCGACAGCGTGCACCTCGCAGTCGAGACCTCACCACGCCACCCGCAAGGCGCCGATGTGACCGCGCGCTGCTGGGCCTGGGAGCTCGACGCCGGCGCCGACCGTGTACGTCCGATCCTTGTGGAGGACTGATGCCCAAGCAGCTCGACCAGCTGCCCACCGACCAGCTCACCCTGGCGAAGAAGGTCGCCGCGCTTGAGCGGCAGATGACCGAACTGCGGGCCGCGCGCCGTATGGGCTCCGCCAGCGTCGGACGACTACGCATCTACACCGAAGACGGGCAGACCCTCCTCGCCGAACTCGGACCCACCGACGACCTCGGGGGCGGCCTGACCACCTACGGCAACCTAGGAATCGACGAGATCCCGGTGTCCGCGTCGCTGACCTCCGGCGAACTGAAGTTCCAGCCGGTCGAGTCCCAGATCGCCGACGTGCCGGCCCGCGTTTCCTACGACACGATCCCCGAGAGCGGCAGCACCCTCCAGTTCTCGTCCGGGTCCGTCAAGGAGACCGACTGGGCTGCGGTGATGGACCTCAGCTCGGTATTCGGCGGCCGGGCGGCCGTCCTGCTGAACGGCTTCCGGGAGCTCGACGGCGCGGGCGAAAGCGGCCCGTGCGACCTGGACCTGACCGGGATCCTGACCGCCGCCAGCTGGGCCTACGGCACGGTCACCATCACCCCCTCCGCGGCGAACACCCCGACCTCTCAGGTCGTGTCCGGGCTGGACTTGCAGGGCTCCACCTTCTTCGCGTTCGCCGCCCCGCAGACCGCCGCCCCGGGCAGCAACGTGACCGGCGTCGGCACCACGGCCGTCACCAAGAACGGCCTGACCGTGTGGGTGACCCGCACCAACACCACCGCAACCGTCATCAACTGGCAGGTGATCGGCGTATGAGTGCCAGCGACATCACGACCTTCTTGCCCGGCAAGTACTACGAGGTCACGGCCCGGGACAACAACGAGGCGTGCCGGAACTTCGGCGAGACGTTCACCGTCTCGGAGTTCTACTCCAACGCGGGAACGAACTGCTACGTGCAGTGCGGCATCTGCCGACAGCACATGGAGATCCTCACGGCGGTCCTGCTCGACCCGCAGCCCGAGGTCTCCTGACCTCAACCACCTTCCCGCCCCGTGCTGATGGCCGGGGCCTTTCTCATGTCTGGAGACCGCATGGCCACACCGCCCACCGCGTCCACGTTCGCAGCGCTGCTGCGGGCGGAGGGCGTCACCGTCGTCGAGGCCGGCGACTGGGAGACGCACAACCGCAACAGCCGCGGTCCGTGGGGGCCAGTGCACGGCGTGATGATCCACCACACCGTCACCAAGGGCACCGCGAACACGGTCAAGATCTGCCGCGACGGCTACACCGCCCTCCCCGGCCCGCTGTGCCACGGCGTCATCGCCAAAGACGGCACCGTCCACCTCGTCGGCTACGGCCGCGCCAACCACGCAGGCTTGGGCGACCCCGACGTCCTCGCCGCCGTCATCGCCGAACACAAGGCGCCAGCCGACAACGAAGCCACCGTCGACGGCAACCGCCACTTCTACGGCTTCGAATGCGAGAACCTCGGCGACGGCCAAGACCCCTGGCCCGCCAAGCAGATCGACGCCATCATCCGCGTCGCCACCGCCCTCGTCCGCCACCACGGCTGGAACGCGCTCTCAGTGATCGGCCACCTCGAATGGCAGCCCGGCAAGGTCGACCCCAAGGGCTTCGGCATGGACTGGCTCCGCGGGAAAGTCGCCGAACGGCTCGCCGCGGGCAGGCCCACGACCACGCTGCCCGCCCCGGCCAAGCCGATCGTGGACCTGTCGAAGCTCGTTGACGCCGCCCGCTCGAACCCGAAGGCGTCCGGCACACCGGTCACCTACCCGGGGGTGAAGACCGTCGAGGCCGCCCTCGTTGACGGCGGCTTCCTCGCGAAGGTCTACCTGGACGGCCACTTCGGCACGACCACCGTCACCGCCTACGCCAAGTGGCAGCGCCACCTCGGCTACTCGGGGACGGCCGCCGACGGCATCCCCGGCCGCGCCTCCCTCACGGAGCTCGGCAAGAAGTACGGCTTCACCGTCACCGCCTGATCTGGAAGGAACGATCCGTCATGGCATCTGCCTCTGCTCCGATCGAGAAGAAGGTCAAGGCCTCTTCCGTCCTCACCTACCTTGCGAGCCTCGCCGGCCTCGCGGTCCTCGGCGCCGTCACCGACGACCCGTCCCTCATCTCCGGCATGCCCGACGCCCTGGAGCCGTTCGTCCTCGCCCTCGTCCCGGCCGCTGCCGCGGCGATCGCAGGGTGGGCAGCGCCGCACACCCCACGCTCTGACGTCTGACTGAACGGAGCCACGCGTGGCCGACGAACCGACGACCGGTGAAGTAGTCCGCCGCCTGGAGGACGTCCGCCAAGATCTCAAGGAGGACATTCACGGGGTCGTCGCGCTCGTCAACCAGAAGGTCGATGCCGAGATCCTCCGCCTCGGCCAACAGGCGCAGGACGAGCGGCACACCGCCGTTGTCGGCCGCGTCGCGAAGCTGGAACAGCAGGCCGAAGAGAAGGACAAGCAGAGGCAGAACGACCGCCGCCTGATCTTCTTCAGCCTCGTCGTGCCCGTGCTGCTCCTCGCGATCCAGCTGTACAACGCCAACCGGGGAGGATCTTGACGTGAGCGCGCACAGGGCGACCCGTCGCGACCCCGTCTCCCTCCTCATCGGCGGAGTACTCGCCCTACTCGTCGCGTACATCTGGTGGCAGGGCGGCCAGCTCGGCCAGCAGCTGCAGGAGGAACGGGAGCACAACCGGGCTCTCGCCCAACAAGTCGAGCGCCTCGGAGGAACCCCGGTCACCGGGCCGCCCGGCAGCCAGGGCGAGCCCGGCGCGTCCATCACGGGGCCACCAGGCCCGATCGGTCCCCCCGGGCCGTCCGGTTCTCCCGGCGAGGATGGGCAGGACGGGAAGGCGGGCACCGACGGAGCCAGTGCCACGGGTGCGCCTGGCGCGTCGGGCGCACCTGGACGTGACGGTGAAACTGTCGTCGGGCCTACCGGGCCCGTCGGTCCGTCTGGCCCTGCGGGTGAGCGCGGCGAGAAGGGCGATACCGGCGAGCAGGGGCCGCCCGGACCGGCTGGCCAGTCCTGCCCGGACGGCTACTCGTGGCAGACCCCGTCCTACGACCCCTACGCGAAGGTGTGCCGCCAGGACGGTGCGCCCGACCCCGAACCCAGCAACGGCGGCGGCCTGCTGTCCCTGGCCCTCGACCCGTACCGACGCCAGTACCCATGACCCAGCTGCGCCGCGGCTTCTGCCTCTCTGCACGTGGTCGACGCGCCGAACGCTCATCCACATGCCGAGACGTTACTCACAGTGAGACGACAGGTATACGCGCGGAGATTGGCACGGAGTGACAAGGCGGGATCACCTGAGATCTGAGACGCCACGGAATCCAAGGTTCCTTGGCTCAAGCCGACACCCTGTGCCAGAACGGTTTGGATTCGATGTCGAAACCGTGTCGTAGCCTGTTCGGAGGACAAGCGCCTTCGAATCGAAGGCCAAAGATTTGTGCCCTCACGCAGGGAGTGGGCCCTGCGGAGGGCAATGGACCTAGGAGATTGGAGCTCCGTGGTACACACGCACGCTAACGCAGACCTGCCCGCTGAATCTAGTGGGGGGTCTAGTCCTTTCGACCGAATCATGCTTCTGGACCACAACGGTCAGGAGCGCTGGTCCGCCCGCGACCTCCAGGTCCTCATGGGTTACGACCAGTGGCGCCAGTTCGACGACGCTGTGCAGCGGGCGAAGGCGGCGATCAACGCCAGTGGGATGGACGCCCTTGATCACATTGCGGGTGCCCGCAAAGTGATGGCGGGCGGTCGCTGGGGAAAGCAGGAGGTCACCGACTACCGCCTCACCCGCTTCGGCGCGTACCACGTCACCCTCGCTGGTGATGGCCGCAAGCCCGAGGTCGCCGCCGCGAAGACGTACTTCGCGGTCAAGACGCGCGAGGCGGAGATCGCCGCACAGCCCGACGTCTCCTCGCCGGAGGGTATCGTCGTCCTCGCCGAGCGGTACCTCGCTGCCGCCCGCGAGTTGGTCGTCACGAAGAAGGAACTCGCCGTCGCGAAGCCGAAGGCCGGCAAGTGGGACGCCTTCTGCGACTCGGAGGGGCTCATCGACATGGGCGCCGCGGCCAAGGCCTTCACGAAGGTGACGGGCGGACTCGGACGGACGAAGTTCATGGACCGTCTCCGCGAGGACGACATCCACTTCCTCCAGGTCCAGAACCCGCGAATCCCCTACGAGATCCACATCCAGAAGGGGCGCGCGGAGGTCAAGTTCGTGCCCGCTGGTTACAAGATGGTCGAGCAGACCTTCTTCACGCCCAAGGGCATGGACTGGCTCGCCAGCAAGTTCGGCGTCGACGGAAGCGCCTTGCCTGCTGCCTGAGTAGGCGCCTGCGGCCCCGCTCTCCTCCGGGAGGGCGGGGCCGCTTTCGTGCGTCCAGGGGTACGGAGTAGCCCGTACCCCTACGTCTGGTCTGCGACGAAGCTGCCCATGCCCGGCGTGGTGACGAGCAGGCCTTCTTCGCGCAGCGCCGCCGTGGCCTTCCGCACGGTGCCGCGGGCGACCTCGAACTCGGCCTCCAACTGCACCTCGGACACCAGCGTGCGCGGCGGGTAGGTGCCGTCGGCGATACGGGCGCGGAGCACGTCGGCGATCTGCTCCCACTTGGGCCGTGTCGGGTCAAAGTCGATCACCCGTCCGACTCTAGATATGCGGACGTATTAGGGCATAGAGATACCTAGGTGTGCCTATCCGTGGACAGGGGTGTACAGGCTGCCTACGGTGGGCCACACAGAGAGAACCCCGGCGACCGCGCGAACGGTCCCGGGCGTGGCCGACGCTTCAAGGGAGCCTCGACATGTCAGAGCCTACGGTCAGTCCCGACAGTCAGGAAGCGGGGGGCGCCGAGTACCGGGCGCTGCTCGATCACTGCACCAGCTGCCGGCGATGCCGGGCGAACACGGCGGTTGCCTGCCCGGAGGCGGGCCGCCTGCGCCGTGCCTGGTCTGCGGCTCGGCGTACCGCCAGTGCGGGTGTCTCCTGATGGCGGCCGAGGCTGCTGGCCGAGGAGCGGGGCACGCCGCCGGCTACTGCTGGGCGCCCCGCCCCGGCGGCGGACGGTGCACCAGGCCCATCGGCCACGGCGGAGAGCACGTCGACTACTACAACGGGCGCACCAGGCTGACGGATGCCGCAGGGCACCGCTGGCGTTAGCGACTCCCGTACCCGGCGCGGCGGTGTGCCGGGCACGGGACCGCGGCCCCGATCGGCATCCCCGTTGCCGGCCGGGGCCGCTTCCATATCTTGATCGTCTGCACTTCGGCTGAGCTTCGACTGAGCTAGCGATCATGAGACTGGTCGAAAACGGACACGCCCCCGGCTCGGAATACCTCTGAGCTGGGGGCGAGTTGGTAGGCCCTGTGGGACTCGAACCCACAACCAATGGATTAAAAGTCCACTGCTCTGCCAATTGAGCTAAGGGCCCAGGCGATGTTGCCTCCCCGAGCATAGCCGGAGGTGGCCGTGTCTCCGATCGGGTATCGGGGACACGGCCGTGTCAGGTGGGCGGGGGCTGGGCAAAGGTCAGGGATCGACCGGTTCGGGGGCGTTCGCACGGGCCGCCTCACGGGCCTTCGTGCGCTCGTGCTCGGGGTTCAGGAACCAGTGCCGGGCCGAGGCCGCCCACCAGGTCCAGGCGAAACCTAGGACGGCCAGGACGGCGAGCGGGGCGTAGTTGAAGGTCTCCCAGGTGACCGGGGAGACCTGCGGGAGCATGAACAGCACGGTGATGACGGCGACCCACACCACCGAGACCACGCCGATCACGCGGGACCAGCGGCCCAGGTGCCACGGCCCCCGCTCGAACGCCTCGCCCTTGCGCAGCCGCAGCAGCGTCGGGATGACGTAGGCGATGTAGAGGCCGATCACCGCGACGGAGGTCACCGCCGCGTAGGCCGTGTAGTTGATCAGATACGGCAGGCCCAGCAGAAGCGCCCCTCCCGCGGCCAGCCACACCGCCGCCACGGGCGTTCTCGTGCGCGGGCTCACCGTGTGCCAGACGTGCGAGAACGGCAGCGCGCCGTCGCGCGAGAAGGCGTAGATCATACGGCTGTTGGCGGTCACCGAGGCCATCCCGCAGAACAGCTGGGCGCCGATCACGACCAGGAGCAGCAGCTTGCCGGCTGTGGCGCCGAGTGCGTCGAGGAGGATCTGGGCCGGGGGCGCGCCCGTCGGGGAGTCGAGGGCGCCGTCGTAGGACTGGATCGCGAACGTGAAGCCGAGGAGCAGGACGAAGCCGGCGATCCAGGAGGTCCAGATGGACTGCACGATGCCCTTCGGGCCCGCCGTCGACGCGTCGTGCGTCTCCTCGGTCATGTGGGCCGAGGCGTCGTAGCCGGTGAAGGTGTACTGGGCCATCAGGAGGCCGATCAGGACGACGTAGACCCCGCTGCCCCAGCCGGTGTTGTTGACGAACTCGCCGAACACGAAGGACGCCGACTGGTGTTTGTCGGGAGCGAAGGTGAGGGCGCCGACGATGACCGCCACGCCGATCACGTGCCACCACACGCTCACGCTGTTCAGCAGCGCCACGATCCGTACGCCGAAGGTGTTGAGCAGGCCGTGCAGCAGCAGGATGGCGGCGAAGAGCAGGATCGTGCGGCCGGGCGTCACCTTGAAGTCGAACTGGAGGTTCAGGTACGCCCCGAGGAAGGAAGCGGCGCCGAAGTCGATGCCGGCGGTCACCGCCACCTGGCCGAGCACGTTGAACCAGCCGGTGAACCAGGCCCACGCGGCGGCCGATCTGGGCGGAGCCAGCTTGTGCGCCCAGAAGTACAGGCCCGCCGAGGTCGGGTACGCCGAACAGATCTCGGCCATCGACAGGCCGACGAACAGCGTCATCAGACCTACGGCGACCCAGCCCCAGGTGATCACGGCGGGGCCGCCCGTGTTCATGCCGAAGAGGTACAGGGTCAGACAGCCCGACAGCACCGAGATGATGGTGAAGGAGACCGCGTAGTTGGAGAACGCCGACATGCGGCGGGCCAGGACCTGCGTGTAGCCGAGCTGGGCAAGCCGTTCCTCGTCGGAGAGCTCCTTGGAGACCCCCGACTGCCCACTCGCTATGGCGTCATCTGTCATGCCCCCAGCGATTCCCATCCTGGAGGCGTGACACACGTCACAACTTGGCTGAGAAGTGCCCCTCTAGAAGAGGCCCTTGTAGCCCTGCCAGCCGGTCCCGATCCGCACCCGCGCCCCGAACGACCCCTTGCCGTCGCCGGTGTTGCGCCAGAGGTTGCCGCCGGTGTCACGGGAGACCAGGTCGGCCCTGCCGTCCCCGGTGATGTCGCCGACGCCGACGACGACGTCGTACGAACCGCCCCAGGCGCCGAACAGCTTCACGCGCGTCTTGAAAGTGCCCTTGCCCGTGCCGTCGTACCGGTAGAGGTTGTTCGCCTTGTCCTGCGCGAGCAGATCGCCGATGCCGTCGCCGTTCAGATCGCCGACCCCCACGACCTTCTTGTAGCCCTTCCAGTTGTCGTAGAGCTTCACGCGCGCGGAGAGCTTGCCCGCCGACGTCCCCTTGTAGAGGTACACGGTGCCGGTGGAGGAGTTCCGTGCGATCAGGTCCGGCCGCCCGTCCCCGGTCAGGTCACCGGGGTACGTCAGCACGTCGTACTGGTTCCAGCCCGAACTGCCGAGCGTCGTGTACGGCGTCGACGTCGTGAACTCGGCGCTGCAGCCCGGCTTGTACAGGCGCAGGGCACCACTGGACAGCCGCATCAGGATGTCGTTGCAGCGGTCACCGCTCAGGTCGCCGAACGGAAGGGGCTTCACACTGGTCGCCCACCCGCTGCTGGGGATGGAGCCGGTGAACGTGCCCTTGCCCGTGCCCTGGTGGAAGGAGAGCCTGCCCGAGGAGCTCTGGGTGAGCAGATCACCGATGGCGTCGCTGCCGCCGACGTGGTGGTGGCGGGCCGGCAGGCCCTCGAGCAGCTCGACCGTGCCGGTCACCGACAGGGCGGCTCCGACACCGTCCGCCGGGGTCGCGGTCAGTGTCCAGTCGTAGGGGCCGTCCGTCAGGAACTTCCCCTGGGAATCGGTCCCGGACCAGCCGACGTCCAGCCCGCCGCGCGCGGCACCGCCGTCCCGCGTGTACACGACCTTGCCGGTCGCCCTGGCGCGCACGGTCAGCCGCGAACTCGCCGTCGGCTTCGACAGCATCAGGGAAGCCAGGGTGTCCGGTGTCGTGTCGATCTCGTGCGCTGTGACGTACGACGCCTTCGTGGATGCGAGCAGCCGCAGCGGCTGCTGGGCCACGCCGGACGGTACGAGGTGCACCTGCTCCTTGCCGTCCACGTAGGCCGCGTTGGCGCCGGACTCGTCGACGGTCCAGCGCACGTCCCGCTGCGAGGTCCCGGTGTCGGGCAGATCGCCGATGACCCGGCTCGCGGCGGTGCCGTCGGCGAACGTGGTGAGCGTCAGCTTCCCGGCCGACCTGTCGTGCGTGACGACGAACCCGTCCCCGAGCTTGGCCTCACCCACCGGCACGGCCACGGACTTCTTCGCCGTACGGTCGTAGACCCCGGCCTTGTCCCCGCAGGTCCAGTACAGGTGGCGGCCGAGCGCCTGGAGCTCGGTGGGCACGCAGCCGGAGTCGGTCGTCAGCGTCTCCACGGTCTTCTTCGCCGTCAGGTCGTACACCGTGACCTCACCGGCGTTCGCTCCCGCCGTCCACAGGAGATCCCCGTCGAGGGCGGCGGCGCCCGGGGCGCGGGTGACCTCGGGACCGGAGTTGTCGCCGAGCTTGCGAACGGTCTGCTGGGTCGCGGTCGTGTGGATCACGTACTGGCCGGAGACATCGGTGATCCGCCCGCCCGCGGGGACGGAGAGCTCCGAGAAGTCGTACGCCCCGGGGCCACTGGCGGTGATCCGGTCATAGGTGGCGTTGTCCCGCATCAGCCAGACCACGCGGTCGGCGGCCGTGCCGAACACGGCACAGCCGTCCTCCGCCGTCGGGCAGCTGTAGAGCGCCGTGTCGGTGCCGTCGTAGTCGGAACGCGCCCCGTACGTGGGTGTCCCGGTGACGGCGACGGTCCGCAGGAAGACGTCCCGGGTACCGCCCCGGCTGTCGTCCGCGACCAGCAGCCGCCCCTGCTCCAGGGCCAGACCCTGGATCCTGTACGGCGGTTTCGGCAGCGCCTTGACCATGCTCACCACGGGCTTGCCGTCCGCGTCGGAGTGGATGCGCTGGATGCCGTAGTCATCGGCACCGGTACGGCCGACGGCCACCGCGTCACCCTGCGCCGAGACGGAGACATCGCCCCGGACGTCGGAGAGCAGGGTGACCGGGGCGCCGCCCGAGATCGGCACGGCGGTCACCCTGGTGCCGGTGCCCGGAGCGTGGACGAGCCAGTCGCCCACCACGGAGAGCTCGGCCGCCGGGTCCACGGTGTCCGCGCCGTCCAGGGCCACCTCGACGGGCGGTGCCGAGAGGTCGGCGCGGGAGTAGACGTACGCCTTGGTGGCGGCGGCGCCCGCGTAGTGGACCAGGTGATCGGGCGACAGGGCGACCGAGTTGCCGCCGGACACCGCCGGGGTCCAGCCCTGGGCCCGGCCGGTCTCGGGGTCGACAAGCACCGAGCGGATGCTGCCGTCGAGCGACGCGCGGAAGACGATGCCGGAGGCGTCGCCGCGTATCGGCCCACCGATCTGCATGCCCTCGGGCAGGCCGGTGATCGTCAGGTCCCGGGTGGTGCCGTCGGGTCCCGGGCTCAGCAGATGCCTGACCCGGGTGGTGATGCCGTCCTCGCCGGTGACGTCCTCGAGGGCGACGACCGTGCTGCCGTGGACACCGGCGTACACGCTCTCGTAGGCCGAGGGGATCCGGAGCGTGCGGGTCGTGCCGTCGGCCGCGTCGAACAGCTCGACGCGGTCGTCCTGGTAGCGGCGGGCCAGGACGTCGGTGCCGGTGCCGTAGTCGACCGCCAGGCCGCTGCCGGCCGCCGGCACGGCGACGGTCGTGCCGTCCGCGTACCGCGTCCACTGCAGGCCCGAGCGGCCCTCGAGACGGTGGAAGACGCCCTGGGCGCCCGCTCCTTCGCCCCCGTAGGTGGTGGAGTCGTAGGAAAGGGTCGCGACGGTGTACGTGTCCCGGAACGTCGCCGGCACCACCGTCTCCTGCGCGGTGTCCGCGACGGCGGACGACGGCAGCAGCGGGCTCAGTCCGGCGGCCAGAGCGGTCGCGGCGGCGAGCAGACGCAGGCGTGCGTGGGCATGTCGAGCCAAGGAGACCCTCCCCGAAGACGAGACGGGCGCGGCACCTCTCCGGCGCTCCCGGCCCGGCCCCCCGGCCGTCCCACCCGTCTCATAAGTGGGCTGATCTTACCTTCCTCTCATCTTTACGGAGAGCGTTTTCTGACCGGGCGCACCCGGGGTGACACGACAAAGCCGTGGCCCCCCGTCAGGTAAGACAGGGGGCCACGGCGTGCACTGCTCAAAGGCTCACGCGAAGGTGTCAGCCGTTGCGCTTCCAGCGCGGCTTGTCGTCGCGGCGGCCGAAGGAACCGGTGCCGGTGCCACGGTGGTCGTCACGGCGGCCGTAGGGGCGGTCGTGGCTCGGGCGGTCGTGGCCGCCGGAGCGGAAGCCCGGGCGGTCGCCCTGCCGGTCGCGGTTGAACGGACGGTCGCTGCCACGGTGGCCGCCCCGCTCGTCACGGCGCTCGAAGGAACGGCCGGCCGGACGGTCGTTGTCGCGGCGGAAGCCGCCACGGTCGTTGTCCCGACGGTCGTTGTCCCGGCGGAAGCCACCCCGGTCGTCGCGGCGCTCGAAGGAACGGCCACCACGGTCGTCGCGACGGTCGTCACGGCGGAAGCCACCGCGGTCGTTGTCCCGACGGTCGTTGTCCCGGCGGAAGCCACCCCGGTCGTCGCGGCGCTCGAAGGAACGCCCACCGCGGTCGTCCCGACGGTCGTTGTCCCGACGGAACCCGCCGCGCTCGCCGTCCCGGCGGTCGTCGCGACGGAAGCCACCACGGTCGTTGTCACGACGCTCGAACGAACGACCACCACGGTCGTCCCGACGCTCGTAGTTGCCCCGCTCGTCACGGCGCTGACGCGGCTGCTCGTACGCGGGACGCTCGGCGGGCTGCTCGGCGACGACGGCCTCCGCGCGGGCCTCCGCCTCCTGGACCACGACCGCCTCGGCGGCCGCGGCGACCGCGGTCTCCGGGTCCTCGCCCCGCTCACGGGCGGCGCGGGCGACGAGACGGTCGGCCTCCTCGCGCAGCTCGGTCGCGCGGCGCTGGGCCCGCTCCAGCTCCTTGGTGAGCTGGGCGACCTCACGCTCGGCCTGCTGAGCCGCGTTGGCCGCGGACTCGGACTGGACCTCGGTCATCGAACGGGCGCCGGTGATCTCGGCGACCTCGGGCTCGAAGGTGGTACCGGAGTTGATGATGTGACGCCCGGCGTCGACGCCCGCGTCCTCCATCAGCCGGAAGATCTGCCGGCGCTGGTGCGGCAGGGACAGGGAGACGACCGTGCCGGTGCGGCCAGCGCGAGCGGTACGGCCCGCACGGTGCAGGTAGTCCTTGTGGTCACCGGCGGGGTCGACGTTCAGGACGAGGTCGATGCCGTCGACGTGGATGCCGCGGGCGGCGACGTCGGTGGCGACCAGCGCGTTGACGTAGCCGTCCTTGAAGTCGGCCAGCGTGCGGGTGCGCGCGCCCTGGGTCATGCCGCCGTGCAGCGCGTCGGCCTTCACGCCAGCCTCGCGCAGCTGCTCGGCGATGCGGTCGGCGCCCAGCTGGGTGCGGACGAAGATGATGGTGCGGCCCTTGCGGGAGGCGATGGCCGCGGTGACCGGCGCCTTGTCCTTGGGCTTCACGATCAGGATGTGGTGGGACATCGTCGTGACGTTGCCCTGGGCGCTGTCGACCTCGTGCGTGACCGGGTTGCTCAGGTAGCGCTTGACCAGGGTGGAGATCTCGTTCTCCATCGTGGCCGAGAACAGCATCCGCTGGCCGCCGGCCGGGATCTGGTCGAGCAGCTCGGTGACCTCGGGCAGGAAGCCCAGGTCGGACATCTGGTCGGCCTCGTCGAGGACGGCGACCTCGACGTTCTCCAGGGAGCAGGCGCCGCGGTTGATGATGTCGCGCAGCCGGCCCGGGGTGGCGACGAGGATGTCGACGCCGCGCTCCAGGGCGTAGATCTGGTTGCCCATCGACGTACCGCCGCAGACGACCTTCATCTTCAGGCCGAGGACGTCGCCGTAGGGCTGGAGAGCGTCCGCGACCTGCATCGCGAGCTCACGGGTCGGGGTGAGGATGACGGCGCGCGGCTTGTGCTTCTCGGTGCGGCCGCCGGCCAGACGCGCCAGCGTCGGCAGACCGAAGGAGAGGGTCTTGCCGGAGCCGGTGCGGCCACGGCCGAGGATGTCCTTGCCGGCCAGGGCGTCCGGGATGGTCGCGGCCTGGATCGGGAAGGGGGTGGTCACGCCGTTCTGGGCGAGCTTGCGCACCACGCCCTCGGGGAGGCCGAGGTCCGCGAAGGTGACTTCGGCAGCGGCCTCGGTGACGTCCTCGGTGCCCTCGTTCTCGGGCACGACGACGTGATCAGTACTGGAAATGGACATGCGTAAGCGAAACCTTCCGGAGTCTCGTCGGCACGCGCCCGTCAACTCCGTGATTTCGCAATACGACCGCCTCTATGCGGTCAGCCACGGCAAGGGAGAGAACGCGCCACACGGCGCTCTCTGCAATGGCGCCGGGCAATGGGATCAAACGATCTACCACCATACGCACCCCCCACCCCCCGAGGCAAACCAATGCCTGCCGGTGTAGTGGAGGTCACGTAGGCATCCGTCGCGTCACACCGGCGCACCGGCCGTGGGCGCCGGCTCGCGCTGGCTCAGCTGCGCGCCGGTCTCCGGCGGCGCGGACGACGACGGCTCGGCGGGCGGCGGCGAGGGCGTGGGGGAGGCGGGCGGCTCGCTCGACGCCGGTGGTTCCGGATCCGGCGTGTGCGTGGGCACCGGGTCGGCCTTCGTCGCCGAGGGCGCCGGCTTGGCCGACTTCCCCGGCTTGGCCCCCGCGGAGGCGGACGCACTCGCCGAGGCGGACGCCGACGGGGACGCCGACTCCTCGCCGTGCCTGCCCTTCCGCTTCCCGTGCTTGCCGTCCGCGGCCGCCCCGCCGAGCCCCACGGAACCGCCGGAGTCCGCCGAGCCCCCGTCGGGCCCGGCACCACCCCGCTCACCGGCGGAGTGCGAAGGCTTCGCGCCGGCGCCGCCGTCGTCCCCGCCCACGCTCATGCAGCCCGCTGCGGCGGCGACGGCCACGACCGTGGCGGCCAGACGGACGGGTACGTACAAGGGGCGCACGAGCAGCCACCTCCGAGGGCGGTCGTCAGAGTGTCAACTTGCCCAACTCCCGCCGCCCACAAGAGGACACGCGAACCGGCTATCCGTACCCGAGTGCATGCAGCCGCGCGTCGTCGATCCCGAAGTGATGGGCGATCTCGTGCACCACCGTCACCTCGGTCTCCGCGACCACGTCGTCCCGCGTCTCGCACATCCGCAGCGTCGGCCCCCGGTAAATGGTGATGCGGTCCGGCAGCACCCCCGCGTACCACTCGCCCCGGTCGGTCAGCGGAGTGCCCTCGTACAGCCCGAGCAGCTCGGGATCGTCAGCGGGCGGTTCGTCCTCGACGAACACCGCGACGTTGTCCATCAGCCGCGTCAACTCCGGCGGAATCCGGTCGAGCGCCTCGGCGACCAGTTCCTCGAACTCCTCGCGCGTCATCTCCAGCACACCCCCATTCTCCGGTACGACCCCGCCGTACGAGAGGCATGAGCACGTCCGCATATCCACGCGCGGACTTGGGCATACGGGATCAATGGCACGCGTCCCCGCCGCAGCCCGGAAGATCCTGTCCGCCGTAAGGAAGTCACCGCACGCCCTCACCCGGCACTACGCCGGCCGCCGCTCCCTCCCGTCCGTCGAACTCGTCCATCCGGCTCATCCCTGGACCCGGGCCCTCGGTCTCGTCGCCGTCGTCCTGCTGGGCGCCTGGCTCGGTCTGCTGATCGTGGGCAACGTCCGGGTGCCCGTCGGGCCCATGAACACGACGATGACCCTGCGCCCGTCCCTGACCGGCGGCACGAAGATCAACGTGTCCCCGCTCGGCGCGCTCCAGCTGGACAGCCACCACGCGCCGGTCCGCCTCGACGTCAACGTCGACCAGCTCGACCCGGAGCGCTCCCAGGCCCTCGTCGACCACCCCGAACGGCTCTCCGGCCTCCAGGACGAGGTCGCGACGGACGTCGAGCACGGCACCCTCGACCTGGCCCTGCGCTCCTGCGTCGCGGTGGTGTCGGGCGCCACGGCACTCGGCCTCGCCGTCTACCGCCGCCCCCGCCGCGCCCTGGCCGCCGGCGGCCTCGCCCTCACCCTCCTGGCGGCCTCGGGCGGCACGGCGTACGCCACCTGGAACCCGGAGTCCGTCCTGGAACCGAAGTTCTCCGGACTGCTCTCCTCGGCCCCGTCCCTGGTCGGCAACGCGCGCAGCATCGTCACCGAATTCGACGTCTACCAGAAGGAGTTGGCCCGCCTGGTGACCAACGTGACGAAGCTCTACGACGTCACGTCCACGCTCCCCGCCTACCAGCCGGACCCCACCACCATCCGGGTCCTGCACGTCTCCGACATCCACCTGAACCCGGCGAGCTGGAAGATCATCGCCTCGCTGGTGGAGCAGTACAAGGTCAATGTGATCGTCGACTCCGGCGACACCATGGATCACGGTACGGCGGCGGAGAACGGCTTCCTCGACCCGATCCCGGACCTCGGGGCGCCGTACGTCTGGGTGCGCGGCAACCACGACTCCCTCACCACCCAGCGCTACCTGGAGGGCCTCAAGCGGGTCCACGTCCTCGACAACGGCAGGGCGGAGACGATCGCCGGGCTGCGCTTCGCCGGCATGGGCGACCCCCAGTTCACCCCCGACCGCTCCACCAACCCGGGCGCCGACGAGTCCCAGGAGGCGGCGGGCGCCCGGCTCGCCGCGGCCCTGCGTGCGCAGCGGACCGCCGGGACCCCGGTGGACATCGCGATCGCCCACGAGCCCTCGGCCGCCCGCGAGGTCGACGGCGAGGTCCCGATGATCCTGTCCGGCCACCTCCACCACCAGGAGATGGAGGTCATGAAGAAGGGCACCCGGCTGCGGGTCGAGGGATCCACGGGCGGCAGCGGTCTGCGGGCCGTCGAGGGCAAGTACCCCGACCCCATCGAGGCCTCGATCCTCTACCTGGACCGCGACACCCGTCGCCTCCAGGCCTGGGACGAGATCAAGCTCGGCGGTCTCGGCCTCACGACGGCGGAGGTCAGCCGCCACCTCCCGGAGGACAACCAGCCGGGAGCGACACCTTCACCCTCGCCCTCACCTACCGGCTCCTCCTCGGGCAGCCCCTAAACCGTTTTGGCGATACCTCCCGGCATCCCATATGCTTCTCACGTCCCCGACGCGCTGAGAAGCGCCCAGGCGGGCCGATAGCCCTCATCGTCTAGCGGCCTAGGACGCCGCCCTTTCAAGGCGGTAGCACGGGTTCGAATCCCGTTGGGGGCACGCAACACCGTGTGCGACACTGTTCGTGCACAACGCTTGGTCCTGTGGAGCAGTTTGGAGTGCTCGCCACCCTGTCAAGGTGGAGGCCGCGGGTTCAAATCCCGTCAGGACCGCTGAGGTTTCGCGAGAAGCCTCTCGGCTGGGTAGCTCAGTTGGTACGAGCGACCGCCTGAAAAGCGGTAGGTCGCCGGTTCGACCCCGGCCCCAGCCACAGCACAGACCCCGATCTCCGGATCGGGGTCTTGTTGTATCTGCCGAGGGTGCAAAGGGCGGGGACGATGAAGCAGGACGACGGTCTGGAGCTGGCCCGGGCGAGATACGGGCTGTTCGCGGTACTGGCGAGCAATCTCGCGATCGCCGGGGTGGCGGTCGTCGGGGTCTGGCGGCTCGACGGCGACAAGGCGGTGATCGTCGGCGTCCTCACCGCCGCCTTCACCGCGGTCAGCAGCATGACCACCGCCTATCTGGGCATCAAGGCCGTCTCCAACACCGCGAGGTCCATCGCCCTCGGCGAGGGGCGGGAGCGCACCCCGGCGGAACCGACCACGCCGGCCGCACCGGCCTCCACGCCCGCAGCTCCCGCGGCCACATCTCCCGCAGTCGCCGCCCCGGCCCCGCGGACCCCCTGATCCCGGGCGCCGGCGCCCGGGACAAAACCGTTCGCCACTAATTTCCCGGGGATGAGATCCTGGATCGCGTATGTCTACGCACCCTGCCCCCGCCCCCGGCACCCCCGCCTTCGGGGATCTCGCCGCCCGCCTGACCGAGCTGACCCTGCGTGACGCGCAACGGCTCGGGCGCAGGCTCGAAGGCGCGCGCCGGATCCGCAAGCCGGAGGCGCGCGCCGCCGTGCTGGCCGAGATCGAGGCGGAGGTCGGCAAGGGCGAGGAGCGGGTGCACGCCCGCCGCGCCCGCGTGCCCGCCGTGACCTACCCCGAGCAGCTCCCGGTCAGCCAGAAGAAGGACGAGATCGCGGCCGCCATCCGCGATCACCAGGTCGTGATCGTGGCCGGTGAGACCGGGTCCGGCAAGACCACCCAGATCCCGAAGATCTGCCTGGAGCTCGGCCGGGGCGTCAAGGGCATGATCGGGCACACCCAGCCCCGCCGGATCGCCGCCCGTACCGTCGCCGAGCGGGTCGCCGAGGAGCTGGACACCCCGCTCGGCGAGGCCGTCGGCTGGAAGGTGCGGTTCACCGACCAGGTGAACCAGGACGCGACCTTCGTGAAGCTGATGACGGACGGCATCCTGCTCGCCGAGATCCAGACCGACCGCGAGCTGCGCGCCTACGACACGATCATCATCGACGAGGCCCACGAGCGGTCCCTCAACATCGACTTCCTGCTGGGGTACCTGGCCCAGCTGCTGCCGAAGCGCCCCGACCTGAAGGTCGTCATCACCTCGGCGACCATCGACCCGGAGCGCTTCTCCCGGCACTTCGGGGACGCCCCGATCGTCGAGGTCAGCGGCCGCACCTATCCCGTGGAGGTCCGCTACCGGCCGCTGCTGGAAGAGGACTCGGAGGACTCCGACCGCGACCAGATCACCGCGATCTGCGACGCGGTGGAGGAGCTCCAGGGCGAGGGCAAGGGCGACATCCTGGTCTTCCTCTCCGGCGAGCGGGAGATCCGGGACACGGCGGACGCGCTCACGAAGAAGGCGTATCGCTTCACCGAGGTGCTCCCTCTCTACGCCCGGCTCTCGCACGCCGAGCAGCACCGCGTGTTCCAGCCGCACACCGGGCGCAGGATCGTTCTGGCGACCAACGTGGCCGAGACCTCCCTGACCGTCCCGGGCATCAAGTACGTCATCGACCCGGGCTTCGCCCGCATCTCCCGCTACAGCCACCGCACCAAGGTCCAGCGGCTGCCGATCGAGGCGATCTCGCAGGCCAGCGCCAACCAGCGCAAGGGCCGCTGCGGCCGTACCTCCGACGGCATCTGCATCCGCCTCTACTCCGAGGAGGACTTCGAGGCCCGCCCGGAGTTCACGGACGCGGAGATCCTCAGGACGAACCTCGCCTCCGTCATCCTCCAGATGACCGCGGCCGGCCTCGGCGACATCGAGAAGTTCCCCTTCATCGACCCGCCGGACCACCGCAACATCCGCGACGGCGTCCAACTCCTCCAGGAACTGGGCGCGTTGGACCCCTCGGAGAAGGACGTACGCAAGCGGCTCACCCAGACCGGCCGCAAGCTGGCCCAGCTGCCGGTCGACCCGCGCCTCGCGCGCATGGTCCTGGAGGCCGACAAGAACGGCTGTGTCCGCGAGGTCATGGTCATAGCCGCCGCGCTGTCCATCCAGGACCCGCGTGAGCGCCCGGCCGACAAGCAGACCCAGGCCGACCAGCAGCACGCCCGCTTCAAGGACGAGACCAGCGACTTCCTCGCCTACCTCAACCTGTGGCGGTACGTCCGCGAGCAGCAGAAGGAGCGCGGCTCGTCGTCCTTCCGCCGGATGTGCAAGCAGGAGTACCTGAACTTCCTGCGCATCCGCGAATGGCAGGACATCTACACCCAACTGCGCACGGTCGCCAAGCAGATGGGCATCCACCTGAACGAGGAGGACGCGGCCGACCAGTCCGTCCACGTCTCCCTCCTCGCCGGCCTCCTCTCCCACATCGGGATGAAGGACGTGAAGGACGGCAACAAGAACGAGTACCTGGGCGCCCGCAACGCCAAGTTCGCGATCTTCCCGGGCTCTGCGCTCTTCAAGAAGCAGCCGCGGTTCGTCATGTCGGCGGAGCTGGTGGAGACCTCGCGCCTGTGGGCCCGCGTCAACGCCAAGATCGAGCCGGAGTGGGTCGAGCCGCTCGCCGAGCACCTGCTGAAGCGGACGTACTCCGAACCGCACTGGGAGAAGGACCAGGCCGCGGTGATGGCGTACGAGAAGGTCACGCTGTACGGCGTGCCGATCGTGGCCCAGCGGAAGGTGAACTACGGCCGGATCGACCCGGAGTCGTCCCGCGAGCTTTTCATCCGCAACGCCCTGGTCGAGGGCGACTGGCGCACCCACCACAAGTTCTTCGCCGACAACCGCAAGCTGCTGAGCGAGGTCGAGGAGCTCGAACACCGCGCCCGGCGCCGGGACATCGTGGTCGACGACGACACCCTCTTCGACTTCTACGACCAGCGGGTTCCCGAACACGTCGTCTCCGGCGCGCACTTCGACTCGTGGTGGAAGCGGAAGCGGCACGAGGAGCCGGAATTCCTGGACTTCGAGCGGGAGATGCTCATCCGGGAGTCGGCGGAGGCGGTCACCAAGGCCGACTATCCCGACTCGTGGCGCCAAGGGCCGCTCAAGTTCCGGGTGACGTACCAGTTCGAGCCGGGCGCGGACGCGGACGGTGTGACGGTCCACATCCCGCTCCAGGTCCTGAACCAGGTGAAGGACGAGGGCTTCGACTGGCAGATCCCGGGCCTGCGGGAGGAGTTGGTGACGGAGCTGATCCGTTCCCTCCCCAAGCCGATCCGCCGCAACTACGTACCGGCGCCGAACTTCGCGAAGCGGTTCCTGGACACGGCCGTCCCGTTGCAGGAGCCGCTCACGACCACCATGGCCCGCGAGCTCAAGCGCATGGTCGGGGTCCCCTTCGAGGCCGACGACTTCGACCAGTCGCGGATCCCGGACCATCTGCGCATCACCTTCCGGATCGTCGACGAACGGCGGCGGAAGCTGGCGGAGGACAAGGACCTGGAGGCGCTGCGGCTCCGGCTGAGGCCGAAGGCACGCCAGGCCCTCTCGCAGGCGGCCGCGGCGACCGCCTCCCGCGAGGGCGGCGAGTCCCTGGAGCGCAAGGGCCTCACGGACTGGACGATCGGTTCCCTCACCCGGGTCTTCGAGACACGTCGGGCGGGCCAGCCGGTGAAGGCGTACCCGGCTCTCGTCGACGACGGCGACACCGTCTCCGTGCGCCTCTTCGACACCGAGGCCGAGCAGGCCGAGGCGATGTGGAAGGGCACCCGGCGGCTGATCGTGCGCAACATCCCGGTGAGCCCGGCGAAGTTCGCGTCCGAGAAGCTGACGAACCCCCAGAAGCTCGCCCTGTCGGCGAACCCGCACGGCTCCATCCAGGCCCTGTTCGACGACTGCGCGACCGCCGCGGCGGACAAGCTGATCGGGGACTTCGGGGGGCCGGCGTGGGACGAGGAGTCGTACCGGAAGCTGTACGACAAGGTCCGCGCGGAGATCGTCGACACCACGGTCCGTACGGTCGGCCAGGTGCAGCAGGTGCTCGCCGCCTGGCAGGCCTGTGAGCGGCGCCTGAAGTCGGTGCGGAGCCCGGCGCTGCTGGCGAACCTGGCGGACGTACGCAAGCAGTTGGACGCCCTCGTGAAGCCGGGGTTCGTGACGGAGACGGGGCTGCGGCGCCTTCCCGACCTCATGCGCTACCTGGTCGCGGCCGACCGCCGCCTCCAGCAGATGCCGACCAACGTCCAGCGGGACACGACCCGTATGGAGAAGGTCCACGAGATGCAGGACGAGTACGCCTGGCTCCTGGAGCAGCTCCCGCAGGGCCGGCCCGTGCCCCAGCAGGTCCTGGACGTCCGCTGGATGATCGAGGAGCTCCGGGTCAGCTACTTCGCGCACGCGCTGGGCACGGCGTACCCGATCTCGGACAAGCGGATCGTGAAGACGATCGACCAGTTGGCACCGTGATCATGCGGGCACGCTGAGTGAGTTCGACCAGGACCCGCCTGCTCCTGTACAGTCCTTCTCGCAGCGCAACGCACCGATAAGCGCCGCGAAACCTGGTCCTGTGGAGCAGTTTGGAGTGCTCGCCACCCTGTCAAGGTGGAGGCCGCGGGTTCAAATCCCGTCAGGACCGCAGTGAGAAGTCAGGCCCGCACCCGGCAAGGGAGCGGGCCTTCTTCATGCCCTCAAGCCACCGGAGGCCGCGCCCGCGGCGCAGCCGCAATCAGACACAGCAAATCCCGTCAGGACCGCAGTGAGAAGTCAGGCCCGCATCCCGGCAACGGGGCGCGGGCCTTCCTCGTATGTGCACGCCCTTCGTCTGTCCACGCCGGTCCAGGCATCCCAGCCCGTCCGGCGTTTGAGGACGAGGCCCCTTCAGGGCCGAAGCGGGGGGCTGGGGGCGGCAGCCCCAAGGGGCGGTCCCAGCGGTGCCGGGCGAGCTGCAAGCGGGCGTTGAGGGCGCCACGGCCCTCCCCGCGGAGCGCCACGCCATCTTGACGGGGCTTCAAAGCCCCGGTACCCAGAAACCAGGCCCCCGTTCCCAACGGAGCCCGGAGGTGGCGTATGGCGGCATCGGTCAGGCACGAGACGCGGGCCCTGCTCCGCGCGCACCTGTCGGCCGCGACGTCCTACCGACACCTGACCCGGCACTGCCCGATCTGCCACCACCTCCTGCGCCTGGCGATGGACTCCTCGCCCCAGACAGCCGCACCCCCACCGGAGCAGCCGGCGGAGGACGAGACCCCGTCCCCGGCATGAACCGGCATGACCTCCTCTAGCGCACAAGTCCCAACGGCAACAAGGACTCTGGCATGTGACAGGAGTCACCGCATGAGTTTTTGAAACCGTGGAACTTACCCCTCCCCTACAACAGGTCAATTTAATATGTGCAATTGCACTACCGATCAGACCTGCCCGGACCCCCGCCGCACAGGAGATCCGACACCCCTCCCCAGACTCCGACAAGCCCACTCACAGGGACCCCGACCACCCACAGTGCGGGCACAAAAAAGATCGCGCTGGACTCGGCGGAGTCCAGCGCGATCGACGACGAGGTTGAGAATGGGCCCTGTTGGGGCAGGACCCGCGTCGCTTGGAGCCAGGTTTCGGGCGCCGCGGCCAGTGGGGGACCGGCCGGTTTGCCCGGTTATTGAGTTGTTCAGGCCTCGCTGCGCTGCTGCGGAATGCCCGCGAGCAGAGCGCGGACCTCGGCCTCGCGGTAACGGCGGTGCCCGCCGAGCGTACGGATCGACGTGAGCTTGCCGGCCTTCGCCCACCGCGTGACCGTCTTCGGGTCCACGCGGAACATCGTGGCGACCTCAGCCGGGGTCAGCAGCGGCTCGGCATCAGGGGTGCGAGCGGTCATGAGCGGCCTCCTCGGGAGAACCGAACCTTCTCGGTTCTTTCCTCTAAATTCTGCACCTTGACCCGCGTTGCCCGAAATGGCGGACGCGAGTCGAGTCGGTTATAGGACGAACGGCTTGTCCTCGGCACTACAACTACACCATCTGTCCAGCCGCGTAGGCCAAACCTATGGATTTGCCCCCCAGACGTTCATCGGCGACGGAAGCCGATGGACCATGCCATAGCGGACAGTCACGCCACTGTGACGATCAGTCACAGGGCGATCAGGAGTCACCAGACCCCCCAAAGCGGAACCTCCCCCGGGCCCCTTGTCCTATTTTGGCATGAGGAGGGGCAAGAGGCGCAAGAGCCGGATACGTGCGGTCCGTCACGCTTGCCCCTTGTTGATGGGACATCAGCGAAACCTCGTGACACCTTGAGCGAGGACGAAACCCCAAAAAGGGCGTCACGTCAAACGTCAGTTCGCCGAGCGCCGGTCCCTGACCGCCCGCCAGCGCTCCACGAGCCGCCCGTAGGCCTCGCCCGCCGCGGCCCCGTCACCGTGCCGGAGCGCCTCGATGCCCTCGGCCACATCGGCCGCCGAGTGGTCGTCCTCCAGCTCGCCCGCCGGCAGCACATGCACCAGCCCGCCGTAGTCGAGCTCGACCAGTGAGCGCGGGTGGAACTCCTCCAGCCAGCGCCCCACGTCGATCAGACCGTCGATGAGCGGCCCCTCGTCGACGGCGTCCTTGAGGGCCCGCAGAGCCCGCGCCACCCGTCGCCGGGCCTGCACCATGGGCGTGCGGTAGCGCAGCATGGCCGGCACCTCGCCGGACCCCTTGTCGAAGCGCCGCTCCTCGTCGCCCACCAGCACGAACCAGTTCAGCGGCACCTGCCAGGTCGCCGTACGGATCCACGGCCGGGCGTCCGGGTTGCGGGCCAGCCAGCGCTCGTAGTCCTGGGCCGTCTGGTGGCGTACGACCTCGGGCAGCACTGCGTCCAGGACCGGGCCCGGCAGCTCCTCGCCGAGCTCCTCCATCGCCAGCCAGCCGCGCAGCCGGGTGCGCCAGGGGCACACGCACACCACGCCGTCCACGTCGAGGACGAAGGCGTCGCTGCTCTCGTGCACCGGCACCGGGACCGGCGGGGTGGGCAGCAAGTCCGCCAGCGAGCGGCGCAGTTCGTCCTGGTACGACGGACGGTCCCGGCGGCGGGCGTAGCGGGCCCAGTGGGTGCGCTCGGGCTCGGGGAAGGCGGCCAGCGGTTCGTACACGCGCAGATAGGTCGCGTACGGGACGATCACCGAGGACACCTTGGGCACGCCTGCTCTCTCCCCCGACACCTGCCGGGAAAACCTGCGAAACCCGCACACAAACGTGCGGGAAAACCATCCAAATCGTCGCATGCCCGCCGACCTCGGGAAGGTGATCCTGAGCACTGCACGCTCTTGGGGCGTCACACGCTCTAATCTCATGCCCACAGGCCCCGCCACCCGTACGGGAAGCCTGCGCCAGATCGCCGAAACTTACCCAGGAGTCACCACAGTGACCGACGTAACCGGCGCCGCTGCTGATGTGCTGCACACCCTGTTCCACTCGGACCAGGGCGGCCATGAGCAGGTCGTGCTCTGCCAGGACCGCAGGAGCGGCCTCAAGGCCGTCATCGCCCTCCACTCCACAGCGCTCGGCCCCGCACTCGGCGGGACCCGCTTCTACCCGTACGCCACCGAGGCGGAGGCCGTCGCCGACGCCCTGAACCTCGCGCGCGGGATGTCGTACAAGAACGCCATGGCCGGCCTCGACCACGGCGGCGGCAAGGCCGTGATCATCGGAGACCCGGAGCGTGACAAGAGCGAGGAGCTGCTCCTCGCCTACGGCCGCTTCGTCGCCTCCCTCGGCGGCCGCTACGTCACCGCCTGCGACGTCGGCACCTACGTCGCCGACATGGACGTCGTCGCCCGGGAGTGCCCCTGGACGACCGGCCGCTCCCCCGAGAACGGCGGCGCGGGCGACTCCTCCGTCCTCACCGCCTTCGGCGTCTACCAGGGCATGCGGGCCAGCGCCGCGCACCTGTGGGGCGACCCGTCGCTGCGCGGCCGCAAGGTCGGCATCGCGGGCGTCGGCAAGGTCGGCCACCACCTCGTCGAGCACCTGCGCGGCGAGGGCGCCGAGGTCGTGATCACGGACGTGCGCGAGGAGGCCGTAGGAAGGATCCTCGCGGCCCACCCGGCGGGCGTGAGGGCCGTCGCCGACACCGCGACCCTCATCCGCGCCGAGGGTCTCGACATCTACGCCCCCTGCGCGCTCGGCGGCGCCCTGAACGACGACACCGTGCCGGCGCTGACCGCGCGGATCGTCTGCGGCGCCGCCAACAACCAGCTCGCCCACCCGGGCGTCGAGAAGGACCTCGCCGACCGCGGGATCCTCTACGCGCCGGACTACGTGGTGAACGCCGGCGGGGTCATCCAGGTCGCCGACGAGCTCCACGGGTTCGACTTCGAGCGGTGCAAGGCGAAGGCGGCGAAGATCTACGACACCACGCTCGCCATATTCGCACGTGCGAAGGAAGACGGGATTCCGCCGGCTGCCGCGGCCGACCGGATCGCCGAGCAGCGGATGCATGAGGCGGCCACGAAAAGGGCGCACTGACGTTTGACCGGTACCCGTCGGCGCACACTTAGAGAGAACTCTCACGTTCGTCGGCGGGTCGGCCGCGAAGAAGTGGTTAAAATCGCGGTTGACCAGCGGGGACGGGGCTCCCCGCGGGTGCCGGTGCCGGGCCCGTGCTGCGGGCGACGTACCGTATGGGCGTGGGCTCAGGTACCGTGGAAGCCCTACGGACCGGTCTCTCTGCGGAGAGTCCGTTCCAGATCATGAACGCGTGTCAAGACTCTGGGGCCACCGAGCCCCGTATCCGAGGGGGTCGAGCCATGGGGCGCGGCCGGGCAAAGGCCAAGCAGACGAAGGTCGCCCGCCAGCTGAAGTACAGCAGCGGCGGGACTGACCTCTCGCGTCTGGCCAATGAGCTGGGCGCTTCGACTTCGAGCCAGCCGCCGAATGGCGAGCCGTTCGAGGACGACGACGAGGAAGACGACCCGTACGCCCAGTACGCGGATCTCTACAACGACGACGAGGACGAGGACGACGAGTCCGGTCCGTCGTCTCAACACCGCCGCGGCGCTTGACGCTCTAGCTGTGCTTGACCCGGTCCGAGTGGTCCACACCACCGGACCGGGTTTTGCGCTGCCTGTCAGGCGCTGTAGTCACCCACCAGCTCGGCACCGGTCGCCTTGTCGCCCCGGTCCGTGATCTCGCCCGCGATCCAGGACTCGACCCCGCGGTCGGCCAGGGTCGCCAGCGCCACGTCCGCCGACTCCTCGGGGACGATCGCGATCATGCCGACGCCCATGTTCAGCGTCTTCTCCAGCTCCAGGCGCTCGACCTGACCCGTCTTCCCGACGAGGTCGAAGATCGGGTCGGGGGTCCAGGTGGTGCGGTCCACGATCGCGTGCAGGTCGTCGGGGATGACCCGGGCCAGGTTGGCGGCGAGGCCACCACCGGTGACGTGCGAGAAGGCGTGCACCTCGGCCGTGCGGATCAGGGCCAGGCAGTCCAGCGAGTAGATCTTGGTGGGCTCGAGCAGCTCCTCGCCGAGGGTGCGGCCGAGCTCCTCGATCCGGGCGTCCAGGGAGAGGCCCGCCTCGTTCAGGAGCACATGCCGCACCAGCGAGTACCCGTTCGAGTGAAGACCCGAGGCCGCCATGGCGATGACCGCGTCACCCTTACGGATGCGATCCGCACCGAGCAGCCGGTCGGCCTCCACGACGCCCGTACCGGCCCCGGCGACGTCGAAGTCGTCCGGGCCCAGCAGACCGGGGTGCTCGGCCGTCTCGCCGCCCACCAGGGCGCACCCGGCCAGCACACAGCCCTCGGCGATGCCCTTGACGATCGCGGCGACCCGCTCGGGGTGGACCTTGCCCACACAGATGTAGTCGGTCATGAACAGCGGCTCGGCCCCGCACACCACGATGTCGTCCATGACCATCGCGACCAGGTCGTGGCCGATCGTGTCGTAGACGCCCAACTGGCGCGCGATGTCGACCTTGGTGCCCACGCCGTCCGTGGCGGAGGCGAGCAGGGGACGCTCGTAGCGCTTGAGGGCGGAGGCGTCGAAGAGGCCGGCGAAACCGCCGAGGCCGCCGAGGACCTCGGGGCGCTGGGTCTTCTTCACCCACTCCTTCATGAGTTCCACGGCGCGGTCGCCCGCCTCGATGTCGACGCCCGCGGCTGCGTAGCTGGCACCAGTTGTCTCAGACATGGCTAGTGAGAACCTTCGTGTCGTACTGCAGGTGGGACGGGCCGGCTACGGGCGACGGATCGCGTCGGCGGCGGCCGTGGCGGCGGGCCCGGCGGCCAGCTCGGTCTCCAGGAGCTGCTTGCCGAGCAGCTCGGGGTCCGGGAGCTCCATCGGGTACTCGCCGTCGAAGCAGGCGCGGCAGAGGTTCGGCTTGGCGATGGTGGTCGCCTCGATCATGCCGTCGATGGAGATGTAGGCGAGGGAGTCGGCGCCCAGGCTGGTGCCGATCTCGTCGATCGTCATGCCGTTGGCGATGAGCTCCGCGCGCGTGGCGAAGTCGATGCCGAAGAAGCAGGGCCACTTCACCGGCGGCGAGGAGATCCGGATGTGGACCTCGGCGGCGCCCGCCTCGCGGAGCATGCGGACCAGGGCGCGCTGGGTGTTGCCGCGCACGATGGAGTCGTCGACGACGACCAGCCGCTTGCCCTTGATGACTTCCTTGAGCGGGTTCAGCTTCAGGCGGATGCCGAGCTGGCGAATGGTCTGCGAGGGCTGGATGAACGTCCGGCCCACATAGGCGTTCTTCACCAGGCCCGCGCCGAAGGGGATGCCGGACGCCTCGGCGTAACCGATCGCCGCCGGGGTGCCGGACTCCGGGGTCGCTATCACCAGGTCGGCCTCGACGGGCGCCTCCTTGGCGAGCTTGCGGCCCATCTCCACACGGGAGAGGTAGACGTTCCGGCCGGCGATGTCGGTGTCGGGGCGCGCCAGATAGACGTACTCGAAGACACAGCCCTTGGGCTTCGCTTCCGCGAATCGGGAGGTGCGCAGACCGTTCTCGTCGATGGCGACGAACTCGCCCGGCTCGATCTCGCGGACGTAGGACGCGCCGCAGATGTCGAGGGCGGCGGACTCGGAGGCGACCACCCAGCCGCGCTCCAGGCGGCCGAGGACCAGCGGGCGGATGCCCTGCGGGTCGCGGGCCGCGTAGAGGGTGTGCTCGTCCATGAAGACGAGCGAGAACGCGCCGCGCACCTTGGGGAGGACGGAGTGGGCCGCCTCCTCGATGGTCAGCGGCTTGCCGTCCTCGTCCTCCTGGGCGGCGAGCAGCGCCGTGAGGAGGTCGGTGTCGTTGGTGGCCGCCACCCTCGGGGTGCGGCCGCCTTCCTTCTTCGGGAGGTCGGCGACCATCTCGGCGAGCTGCGCCGTGTTGACCAGGTTGCCGTTGTGGCCGAGCGCGATGGAACCGTGCGCGGTGGCGCGGAACGTCGGCTGGGCGTTCTCCCACACGGAGGCACCGGTGGTCGAGTAGCGGGCGTGACCGACCGCGATGTGACCCTGGAGCGAACCGAGAGAGGTTTCGTCGAAGACCTGGGAGACCAGGCCCATGTCCTTGAAGACGAGGATCTGGGAGCCGTTGCTGACCGCGATTCCCGCGGATTCCTGGCCTCGATGCTGGAGGGCGTAGAGCCCGAAGTAAGTGAGCTTGGCGACCTCTTCACCGGGAGCCCAGACTCCGAAGACGCCGCAGGCGTCCTGGGGGCCCTTCTCACCGGGGAGCAGATCATGATTGAGTCGACCGTCACCACGTGGCACGGCTCCGAGTGTAGGCGAGATCGACCACTGGTCCGAATTCGCGGAGAGTGGGCTTTCTTACTCCGCCCGGGCCGTAACGCTCCTCCCGGCTGCCTTCGTGATCTTCAGCGAATCGCGTTCCTGCTGGTAGGAGACCTTGCCGGAGAGGATTCCGGCGAGCTCGCGCTCGGCCTTCATCACCGGGCCCGAGCACATCATGCGCGTGGTCGCGAGGGGCCCGAACGCGATGGTGCCGTCCTTGACGACGGCCTTGCCGCGGAAGGTGTTGCAGCCGAGGCTGCCGGTGACGGTGTCGTTCTTGGTGAGGACGAGGTAGGCGTTCTTGCCGAGGGACCAGCGGGTGCCCTTCAGGGCCGGGGCCTTCTTCTCCCGGAAGGTGATGCTGTCGCCGCCGGGACGGGTCAGGGTCAGGGTGGTGACACCGTTCCGCTCACTGACCTCGGCCTTGTGGGTGCCCTCGAAGACCTCCACGAACCGCTCCTCGAACTCCCCGAGCGGGTCGGGGCAGCCGATCAGCGTCTGGACCAGGTCGGTGATCCGCACGGTGTCGCCGTCGATCTCGGCGTCGGCGCCGATGCTGTTGCAGCCGACGGAGCCGCCGGACTCACCGCCGTCGTCGTCGCGGGTGGCGTCGGCGTCGGGCTTGAAGACAATGCCGGCGTCCTGGAACGTGTCGACATCCTTCGGCAGGACGTACTCCTTGCCCTTCACGGTCACCTTCTGCGGCAGCCACTCGACGTCCGCGATGCCCGCCGGGCGGGAGGTCGTCCCGCGGTCGGTGACCCCGTCACTCCCGGTGCCGGATTCCGTGCCGCAGGCGGCCGCCAGCAGGGTGGTGCCGACGGCGGTCAGGGCGGCGCATTTCACACGTGTCGTCCGCTTCATGCCTCTTGGACGCACGAGCCCCACGAAGGGTTCGGTCCCACCGGCGATGTCAGGCCATCAGCGGCAGCAGCCCGCCCAGGTCCGCCCGCTCCCCGCTCGCGCTGACCTTGGCCTCCTCCAGCGCGTCCTTCCAGGTCAGCCGGCCGGTGGCGAGCCGGAGCCAGGTCAGCGGGTCGGTCTCGACGACGTTCGGCGGGGTGCCCCGGGTGTGCCTCGGCCCCTCGACGCACTGCACGACGGCGTACGGCGGCACCCGCACCTCGGTCGAACCGCCGGGCGCCTTCACGGCGAGGGCGTCGGCGAGCAGCCGGGTGCAGGCGGCGAGGGCCTGGCGGTCGTACGGGATCTCCAGGCCGGGGACGGCCGCGTTCAGGTCGTCGGTGTGGACGACGAGTTCGACGGTCCGGGTGACCAGGTAGTCGGAGAGGGACATCGCCCCGGCGTTGGTCTCCAGGAGCCGGTTGCCGGGGTGCGCGTCCAGCAGCTCGGTCAGGGTCCGGTCGACGTCGGTGAGATAGGCGTCGAGATCGGGGTGCCGCTCGGCCAGGTCCCGGGTGAAGTCGTCGATGGCCGCGGAGCTCGCGGAGGTGGCGAAGGGCCAGTCGAGGAGCGTGGCGTCCTGCCGCGGGGGCGCGGGCCGGTCCAGGGCCCGGTGGACGGCGGTGACCGCCATCCCGATGTGCGCGACCAGCTCACGTACCGTCCACTCCCCGAGCCGGGTCGGCAGCGCCGACTGCTCGGGAGTCAGGCCGCGGACGCCGTCCCGGACATGTCCCAGCTGGGCCCGGACGGCCCCGCGGATCTTGACGGAGTCGTAGGTGCGGGCGCGCTTCCTGGCCGTGGGCATGGCGAAGAGCCTAGTGGGCGCCGGAACGTGAGCGGGCCCCGCCCGTCGGGTGACGGGCGGGGCCTGCTCGGTGGTACGACCGCCTACTTGAGCAGCGCGGGGATCGTCTCCTCGTGAGCTGTCCGCAGCTCCTCCAGCGACAGCTCGAACTCGCCCTGGAGCTCGACGGAGTCACCGTCCACGACACCGATGCGGGTGACCGGAAGGCCGCGCGCACCGCACATGTCGTTGAAGCGGAGTTCCTCGGAGCGCGGCACGGCGACGACCGCGCGTCCCGCCGACTCGGAGAAGAGGAGCGTGAACGCGTCCAGCCCGTCCGGTACGACCAGACGCGCGCCCTTGCCGCCGAGCAGCGCGGACTCCACGACCGCCTGGATCAGGCCGCCGTCGGAGAGGTCGTGCGCGGAGTCGATCATGCCGTCGCGGGAGGCGGAGATCAGGATCTCGGCGAGCAGGCGCTCGCGCTCCAGGTCCACCTTCGGGGGCAGGCCGCCGAGGTGGTCGTGGACGACCTGGGACCAGGCCGAGCCGCCGAACTCCTCACGTGTGTCGCCGAGGAGGTACAGCAGCTGGCCCTCCTCCTGGAAGGCGACCGGGGTGCGGCGGGCCACGTCGTCGATGACGCCCAGGACCGCCACGACCGGGGTCGGGTGGATCGCCGCCTCGCCGGTCTGGTTGTACAGGGAGACGTTGCCGCCGGTCACCGGGGTGCCGAGCTGCTGGCAGGCGTCGGCGAGGCCGCGGATGGCCTCCGCGAACTGCCACATCACGGCCGGGTCCTCGGGCGAGCCGAAGTTCAGGCAGTCGGAGACGGCGAGCGGCTTGGCGCCGGTGGTGGCGACATTGCGGTACGCCTCCGACAGCGCCAGCTGGGCGCCCGCGTACGGGTCCAGCTTGGCGTAGCGGCCGTTGCCGTCGGTCGCGATGGCGACGCCGAGGCCGGTCTCCTCGTCGATACGGATCATGCCCGAGTCCTCGGGCTGGGCCAGCACGGTGTTGCCCTGCACGAAGTGGTCGTACTGCGAGGTGATCCACTTCTTGGAGGCCTGGTTGGGGGAGCTCACCAACTGGAGGACCTGCTGCTTGAGCTCTTCCGAACTGCCAGGCCGCGGCAGCTTGTTCGCGTCGTCCGCCTGGAGCTCGTCCTGCCAGGACGGGCGGGCGTAGGGGCGCTCGTAGACCGGGCCGTCGTGCGCGACCGTGCGCGGGTCGACGTCGACGATCTTGCCGCCGTGCCAGTAGATCTCCAGCCGGTCGCCGTCGGTGACCTCACCGATGACGGTGGCGATGACGTCCCACTTGTCGCAGATCTCCAGGAACCGGTCGACCTTCTCCGGCTCCACGACCGCGCACATGCGCTCCTGTGACTCGCTCATGAGGATTTCCTCGGGCGAGAGCGTGGAATCGCGCAGCGGTACGTCGTCCAGGGTGACGCGCATGCCGCCGGAGCCGTTGGAGGCGAGCTCGGAGGTGGCGCAGGACAGACCGGCCGCGCCGAGGTCCTGGATGCCGACGACCAGCTTCTCCTTGAAGGCCTCCAGGGTGCACTCGATGAGGAGCTTCTCCTGGAAGGGGTCGCCGACCTGCACGGCGGGACGCTTCGACGGCTTGGCGTCGTCGAAGGTCTCGGAGGCCAGGATGGAGGCGCCGCCGATGCCGTCGCCGCCGGTCCGGGCCCCGTACAGGATGACCTTGTTGCCCGCGCCGGACGCCTTGGCGAGGTGGATGTCCTCGTGCCGCATGACGCCGATGGCACCGGCGTTGACCAGCGGGTTGCCCTGGTAGCAGGCGTCGAAGACGACCTCGCCGCCGATGTTGGGCAGGCCCAGGCAGTTGCCGTAGCCGCCGATGCCGGCGACGACACCCGGCAGCACGCGCTTGGTGTCGGGGTGGTCGGCCGCACCGAAGCGCAGCGGGTCCACGACCGCCACCGGCCTGGCGCCCATCGCGATGATGTCGCGCACGATGCCGCCGACCCCGGTGGCCGCGCCCTGGTAGGGCTCGACGTAGGAGGGGTGGTTGTGCGACTCGACCTTGAAGGTGACCGCGTAGCCCTGGCCGACGTCGACCACGCCCGCGTTCTCACCGATGCCGACGAGAAGCGCATCGCTCTGCGGCGCCTTCTCCCCGAACTGGCGCAGGTGCACCTTCGACGACTTGTACGAGCAGTGCTCGGACCACATGACCGAGTACATGGCGAGCTCGGCACCGGTGGGCCGGCGGCCGAGGATCTCGACGACCCGCTCGTACTCGTCCTTCTTCAGGCCGAGTTCGGCCCAGGGCAGCTCGACGTCGGGGGTCGCGGCCGCGTGCTCGACCGTGTCCAGAGGCGTCCGGCTCATGCGTTGACCAGCTTCTTGAGGATCGAGGTGAAGAAGGGGAGGCCGTCGGTGCGGCCCGTCCCGATCAGCGGCTCGGTGGCGTGCTCGGGGTGCGGCATGAGGCCTACGACGTTCCCGGCCTCGTTGGTGATGCCGGCGATGTCACGAAGCGAGCCGTTGGGGTTGAAGTCCAGGTAGCGGAAGACGACCCGCCCCTCGGCCTCCAGCTTGTCCAGCGTGTACTCGTCGGCGACGTACCGGCCGTCCATGTTCTTCAGCGGGATGTGGATCTCCTGGCCGGACGCGTAGTCGACGGTCCAGGCGGTGTCCGCGTTCTCCACCCGCAGCTTCTGGTCGCGGCAGATGAAGTGGAGGTGGTCGTTGCCGAGCATCCCGCCCGGGAGGAGGTGGGCCTCGGTGAGGATCTGGAAGCCGTTGCAGATACCGAGGACCGGGAGACCCGCCCTGGCCTGCTCGATGACCGTCTCCATCACGGGCGAGAAGCGGGAGATGGCGCCGGCCCGCAGATAGTCGCCGTAGGAGAAACCACCGGGGAGCACGACCGCGTCGACCTGGTGGAGGTCCTTGTCCTTGTGCCAGAGGGCGACCGGTTCGGCACCCGCGAGACGGATCGCGCGCTGGGTGTCCCGGTCGTCGAGGCTGCCGGGGAAAGTGACGACGCCAATACGAGCGGTCACTTCACGGCCTCCGCGACTTCCTCGATCTTCACGGTGAAGTCCTCGATCACGGTGTTGGCGAGGAAGGATTCCGCAAGATCGTGGATGCGGGCGAGCGCGGCCTCGTCGACCGGGCCGTCAACTTCCAGTTCGAATCGCTTTCCCTGACGTACGTCGGAGATGCCGTCGAAACCCAGTCGCGGCAGTGCGCGCTGGACCGCCTGGCCCTGGGGGTCGAGGATCTCCGGCTTGAGCATGACGTCGACTACGACGCGTGCCACTGGCACTCCCGGTGGTGTGGTGCTGAGCAGGTTCCTTCAGACTACCCGCACAAAATTTCTACGCGCGTTGAGTTGTAGGAATCTACGTGACGGCCATCACGGGGCAGCGGCGAGCGGGACGTCCGTGAAAATTTCCGGGAAAGATCTCAGATCGACACCCGATACCTATTGCGCTCGGACACGCGGAAGGATTTAGTCGAGCTTCACAATGCATTGTCGGGCACTGTACAAATGAATTGGCAACGTGCCGTACGAAGGGACCGATATTCGTGGCGCAGAAGGTCGTGGTCACTCTCTTTGACGACATCGACGGCTCGGAAGCGGCGGAAACGATCGCCTTCGGACTCGACGGCAAGTCGTACGAGATCGACCTGAATCAAACCAATGCCAAGAAACTGCGTAAGGCACTGGAGCCCTACGTGGAGGCCGGCCGCAAGCGGTCCAGGTCGGGCAAGGCGTACAAGCAGACCGAGGTCGCTCCCGACCCGGCGGCGGTCCGGGCCTGGGCCCAGGCCAACAAGATGGACGTCCCCGCCCGCGGACGGATCCCCAAGAAGGTCTACGAGGCGTTCGCCGAGGCGCAGTAGCGGCTGTCGACGCCGGGTCACCCGCCCCTCGGGACAACCGACTTGCGTTGCACCCCACCTGGTCAGCTAGAGTCTGGAGCACGCCGAGGGGCGAGGCCGAAAGGCCCAGCTCACGGAGTACATGCGGGTGTAGTTCAGTAGTAGAACATCCTCCTTCCAGGAGGAAGGCGCAGTGTGCAATTCCTGTCACCCGCTCTGCACCGCCGGTCTGGTTCGCTTGTGGATCAGGTAGGCTGGTGCTCGCGCCGATCGGTGAGAGCCGGTCGGATGCAATGCGGACGTAGCTCAGTTGGTAGAGCGCAACCTTGCCAAGGTTGAGGTCGCGAGTTCGAGCCTCGTCGTCCGCTCTCGAGTGAAGACCCCGGTCCCGTGGACCGGGGTTTTTTCTTGCCCGCTGCACCGTCTGACATTTGTCACACGGAGTGGTGACAGCGCGCACTGCTGTCGCGTCCCGTCCGCCGGGACGCTGGGTTCATGAACACCGACGAACACGTGATTGAGGTCACCGACCTGCGGCGTGTGTACGGGGGCGGGTTCGAGGCCGTGCGCGGAATCAGCTTCTCCGTGGCACGGGGAGAGATCTTCGCCCTGCTCGGCACCAACGGCGCGGGCAAAACGTCCACGGTCGAGCTCCTTGAGGGGCTCACCCGGCCGACCGAGGGGCGCATCCGCGTCCTCGGCCACGATCCGTACACCGAGCGGGCCGTCGTGCGCCCGCGGACCGGCGTGATGCTCCAGGAGGGCGGCTTCCCCTCCGAGCTGACCGTCGGCGAGACCGCGCGGATGTGGGCGGGCTGCGTGAGCGGGGCCCGGCCGCCGCTGGAGGCGCTGGAACTCGTCGGGCTCGCCCGGCGGACCGGCGTACGCGTCAAGCAGCTGTCCGGAGGGGAGCGGCGGCGGCTCGACCTGGCGCTCGCGCTGCTCGGCGATCCGGAGGTGCTGTTCCTCGACGAGCCGACGACCGGGCTCGACGCCGAAGGGCGCCGGGACACCTGGGAGTTGGTGCGGGAGCTGCGGGAGCGCGGGACGACCGTGCTGCTCACCACGCACTACCTGGAGGAGGCCGAGGATCTCGCCGACCGGCTGGCGATCCTGCACCAGGGGCGGGTCGCGGCCACGGGGACACCGGACGAGGTGACCGCGGCGCAGCCGTCGCGGATCTCGTTCGAGCTGCCGGAGGGCTACTTCGTGGGGGATCTGCCGCCGCTCGGGGAGCTCGGGATCAGTGGGCACGAGGTCGCCGGGAGGGTCGTACGGCTGCGGACGCACGAGTTGCAGCGGGCCGCCACCGGGTTGCTGACCTGGGCCGAGCGGGCCGGGGTCGAGCTGCGGCGGCTCGATGTGCGGTCGGCCTCGCTGGAGGAGGCGTTCCTCGGGATCGCGGCGCGCGAGGAGGTCGCGACAGCGGCAGCGGCAGCGGCAGCCGGATCGGGCGAGGGGGGCGCGGTATGAGCACGCGGATCGGGCGGGGAAGTCGCGGTGCGAGCACGCAGGTCGGGCGAGGGGATCGCGGTGCGAGCACGCGGATCGGGCAAGGAAGCCGCGGTGCGAGCACGCAGGTCGGGCGAGGAGATCGCGGTGCAAGCATGCGGATCGGGCGAGGGGATCGCGGCATGAGCACGCGGGTCGAGGGGGAAGGGCGCGGCATGAGCACGCAGGTCGAGCGAGAAGGGCGCGGCACGAGCGCCCTCACCACGCCCGCCGGGCGGCTGGCCGCTCTCGCGCGGGCCGAGTTCACGCTGCTCGGGCGCAGCAAGGCCACGCTTCTGACGGCCGTGCTGATACCGCTCGTGCTGCCGTTCAGCCTGCGGTCCGTCGTGGACGGCATGGATGTGCAGGAGGAGGGGCTGAGCGTCGGCCTGGTGCTGATGCCGGCCGCGATCGGGTTCGCCCTGCTGTTCGGGGTCTACAGCGCCCTCGTCGGGATCTACACCACCCGGCGCGAGGAGCTGGTGCTGAAGCGGCTGCGCACGGGGGAGCCGCGGGACGTCGAGATCCTGTGCGGGGCCGCGCTGCCGGTCGGCGTGATCGGGATCATGCAGTCCCTGGTGCTGGTGGCGGGCAGTGCGGTCCTGCTCGACCTGCCCGCGCCGCGCGCGCCCCATCTCGCCGTCCTGGGGCTGCTGTTGGGGCTGGTGATGTGCGCGGCCCTCGCGGCCGTGACAGCCGCCGTGACCCGGACCGTGGAGAGCGCGCAGGTCACCACGCTGCCGTTCGTCCTGGTCTCGATGACCCTCTCGGGCGTCACCGTCCCCCTGGAGATGCTGCCCGACCGGTTCGCCTCGCTGTGCGAGCTGCTGCCGCTCTCCCCCGTGATCACCCTGGTCCGCGGCGGCTGGACGGGCACCCTGTCGACGTACGAGGCACTGGGCGCCCTGGGGACGGCACTGGCCTGGACCGTGCTGGCGGTGTTTGCTGTGGGACGGTGGTTCCGCTGGGAGCCGAGGCGCTGACGTACGGGGTGGGCATGCGCGAGCCGGGGGGCTGGTGGCGGCGGAAGAGCACGCCGGCCAAGGTCGAGACGTACACGCGGTGGTCGTTCCACTTCTTCGCGGTGACCGAGGTCGCCGCGGTCGGGCTGCCGCTGTTCGGTGCGATGCCGGGCTGGCTGACCGCCCTGCTGCTGGTGATGCTGGTGGGGCACGCGGTGACCTGTGCCGTGGTCGCGTCCCGGGCGCTGGACTGGACGCGGGGCCGTCGCGAGCAGCCCGTCCACATGCTGTGGACACTCGGCGCGGTCACCGCCGTGGTCGCCGTGACGGCCATGGCGGTCTCGGAGCACGGGCCGAGCGGCGACGACGTCGACACCGCGGCCGGTGGGATCTTCGCGGTCGTGCTGATCTTCGGTGCCGGAGCGATCGCGCTGGGGGTGCGCGAGCGGAAACGCGTTTTCGCGCTCGTCGCGGGGGCCGCGGTGGGCGCGGGGGTGGTCGCCTTCCCGCTGGGGATGCCCGGCCCGGCGACCCTGGCGACGATGGTGGCCGTGCTGCTCGGCACCGGGTTCTTCGCCTTCACCTCCGTGTTCTCGGTGTGGCTGCTCACCGCCGTCTACGAACTCGACGAGGCCCGCGAGACCCGCGCCCGGCTCGCCGTCGCCGAGGAACGGCTGCGGTTCGGGCGGGACCTGCACGACGTGATGGGGCGGAACCTGGCCGTGATCGCGCTGAAGAGCGAACTCGCCGTACAGCTCGCGCGGCGCGGACGGGAGGAGGCCGTGGACCAGATGACCGAGGTGCAGCGGATCGCCCAGGAGACACAGCGCGAGGTGCGGGATGTCGTACGGGGCTACCGGGAGGCCGACCTCGGGGCCGAACTGGCGGGAGCGCGAGGGGTGTTGACCGCGGCCGGGATCGACTGCGAGGTCACCGGGGAGCCGGCCGGGCTGCCCGCCGAGGTGCAGTCGGCGCTCGGCTGGGTGGTGCGGGAGGCCACCACCAACGTCCTGCGGCACGGGGACGCCAAGCGGTGCACGGTGGCTGTGCTGAGGGAACCGGATCGGGTGGTGCTGACCGTGGAGAACGACGGGGCGTCCAGATCGCCGGGCTCCGGCGGTTCCGGCGTGGGCGGTTCCGGCCTCGCCGGCCTGCGGGAACGGCTCGCGGCGGTGACCGGGACGCTGGAGGCGGGGCCCGCGCGCGACGGGGTGTTCCGGTTGGTGGCACGGGTGCCGGTGGCGGTTGCGGAGGGGGTTTCGTGAGGGCGGTGGGCGTGGGCGGGGTCGGGATGGTGAGCCTTGCTGGGGGCGGGCCGGTGACGGGGCCGGTGTCTGGGGCTGTGCCGGTGTCTGTGTCTGGGTCTGTGTCGGTGGAGGTTGGCTCGTGACGCTGCGGGTGTTGCTCGCCGACGACGAGCATCTGATCCGGGGTGCGCTCGCCGCGCTGCTCTCCCTGGAGGACGACCTGGCGGTCGTCGCGGAGGCGGCCACCGGTCCCGAGGCGCTGGCGATGGCCCGGGCGCACGGGCCCGACGTAGCCGTACTCGATCTCCAGATGCCCGGGGCGGACGGTGTGAAGGTCGCCACATCGCTGCGCTCGGAGCTGCCGGCGTGCAAGGTGCTGATCGTCACCAGTCACGGACGGCCCGGGCACCTGAAGCGGGCTCTCGCGGCGGGTGTGCGCGGGTTCGTCCCGAAGACCGTCAGCGCGCAGCGGCTCGCGGAGATCATCCGCACGGTGCACGCGGGAAACCGTTACGTCGACCCCGAGTTGGCCGCCGACGCGATCTCCGCCGGGGACTCGCCGCTGACCGCGCGGGAGGCCGAGGTGCTGGAACTCGCCGCCGACGGGGCACCCGTAGCGGAGATCGCCGAACGGGCCGCCCTGTCGCAGGGAACCGTACGGAACTATCTGTCCTCGGCCGTCTCCAAGCTCGGGGCCGAGAACCGTCACGCGGCCGTGCGGCTCGCACGCGAGCGAGGTTGGGTATAGTGGTTCCCGCGCCACGGCGCATGCGAACGTAGCTCAGTTGGTAGAGCGCAACCTTGCCAAGGTTGAGGTCGCGAGTTCGAACCTCGTCGTTCGCTCCAGTTCGAAAGCCCCCGGCTCCGGCCGGGGGCTTTCGCGTTGTGGCCCCGGCTTGCGCCGGGGCTTTTCACGTTACGACCAGCTCGTGCCCGTCAGTCGCTCGAACGCCTCGATGTACTTGGCGCGGGTGCGGTCCACGACCTCCTGCGGCAGCGCCGGCGGGGGCTGCTCGCTCTTGCGGTCCCAGCCGGACTCCGGCGAGGTCAGCCAGTCGCGCACGAACTGCTTGTCGTACGACGGCTGCGCGTGCCCCGGCTCCCACTGGTCGGCCGGCCAGAAGCGGGAGGAGTCCGGGGTGAGCACCTCGTCCGCGATGACGAGGGTGTCCCCGTCGAAGCCGAACTCGAACTTGGTGTCGGCGAGGATGATCCCCCGGTCCCGGGCGATGTCCCGGCCTCGGCCGTAGACGGCGAGGGTCGCCTGGCGCAGCTGGGCCGCGGTGTCCGCACCGACCTGGCGGGCGACCTCCTCGTAGGAGACGTTCTCGTCGTGCTCGCCGACGGCGGCCTTGGTGGCGGGGGTGAAGATCGGGGCGGGCAGTTCGCTGCCGTCGACCAGGCCCTCGGGGAGCGCGAGGCCGCAGACGGTACGGGAGTCGTTGTACTCCAGCAGGCCGGAGCCGGTGAGATAGCCGCGGGCGACCGCCTCCACCGGGACCATCTGGAGCGACTTGCAGACCAGGGTGCGGCCTGCCCAGTCGGCGGGGGCGCCTTCCGGTACGTCCGTGCTCAGTACGTGGTTCGGCATCAGATCGGCGATCTGGTCGAACCACCACAGGGACAGCTGGGTGAGGACGCGGCCCTTGTCGGGGATCTCCGTCGGCAGCACCCAGTCGAAGGCGGACAGGCGGTCACTGGCGACCATCACGAGGTCGCCCGCCTCGTTCTGGTACAGCTCGCGCACCTTGCCGGTGTGGAGGTGCACCAGGCCCGGAACCTGGAGCGGCTCGGGCTTTTCTACGAATCCGGACACGGTTCCTCCCCGTGGGTCTGTCCAACGGGTCGATTGTCCCGTACACCGGGCTGACCTTGGACTTGGGGTGTGCTGCGGGTGCCTGGCCGGCGTCTTGCCGTGCCTTGTCGGGTCTTGCTGTGTCTTGCTGTGTCTTGTGTGGGCTCAGTCACGCTTGCAGATGCGGTCCAGGAGGTTGGCGGTGGCGCGCTGGACCCGGGTGTCGACGTGGCCCGGGCGGTCGAGTGCCGGGGACCAGGCGAAGGTGCCGGCGGCGAAGACCAGGGCGCCGGAGGGGGCGCGGTAGAGGGACGTCTCCTGGTGGCGGAGGGCGCCCTCGCTGTCGGCGTACGGCGAGTGGGCGAGCAGGATGCGGTCGTCGTGCTCGGGGAGGGGGGTGCGCGGGAAGTAGCGGTCGGCCTCGCCCGCGACCAGGCCGGCGAGCTCGTCGCCGTCATGGGCGCCGGTCGCGTCCCACAGCCAGTGGTCGGCGTTGCGGACGATCAGGGGGTGCGGCTCGGGCACCCGTCCCGCGTACTGGATGCCGACCAACTGCTGCTCGGGGCGGTCGACTTCACGCCAGAGCACCGGCCTGCCCGGTCCCTTGCGCTTGCGGCAGGTGAGCAGGCGGTCGGGGACGCCCGAAGGAGAGGGCCCCAGCTCGACCTGCCAGTACATGGTGTTGGCGGACAGGAAGACCAGGGCGGTCCCGCTGTCCCTCGCCCCCTCGACCGTGCGGCGCATCGCCGTCGACCAGTACTCGTCGTGGCCCGGGAAGACCAGGCCCCGGTAGCGGGTGGGGTCGACGCGGCCGGCGTGCAGGTCGCGGGCGTCGGCGTAGGCGAGGTCGTAGCCGTAGCGCTCGGCGAAGCGGATGAAGTCGTAGGCGTGGCCGACGTGCAGGGGCAGGCCCGCGCCCGCGTACGGCCGGTCGAAGGAGACCGTGGTCGCGGCGTCGGCCTCGCCGAGGAGCCGGCCGCTCTCGTCCCAGGCGTGGTAGAGGCTGGCGCCGGTGCGGCCGTCCTCCGGATAGAGGTTGTACGCCTGCCACGTCACGTCGGGCAGCAGGAGCAGCAGGTCGGCGGGCTGGTCGTCGCGGACCGTGAAGGGGATGTGGGAGCGGTAGCCGTCGGCGGTGGTGAGAACCGCCACATACGCTCCGATGCTCCAGTACGACGGGATCTGCAACCGCCAGCTGAGCCACCAGTGGTGACAGGAGACCGTACGGTCCGCGGTCAGCGGCGGGGGCTGGACGATGCCGGAGAGACGGGGGCTGGTGGTGATCTTCGCCGCGCCGTCGCCGCCGTAGTGGCCGATGCGGTAGATGTCGACGCTGAACTCCTGGGGCGGGTCGACGGTGATGTGGAAGTCGACGGCCTCGCCGGGGGCGACCGCGCCGGTGGAGATGAAGCCCTTGATCTGGCGGCGGACGTCGTCCGCGGAGCGGGGGGCTCCGCCGGTGGGGGCGGTGCGGGGGGAGGGGACGCGGGCGCCCTTCCCCGGGGTCCTCGGGGTGTGGGCCAGGTCCGTCTCGACGTACCAGGGGACCACCTGGCCGGTGTCGTCGAAGTAGGTCTCGGTGCCGCGCAGCCAGGGGACGGGGCCCTGTCCGAAGGGGTCCGTCACGGCGTGCGCGAGTGCTCCCGACTCCCAACGGCGGATGTGCTCCGGTCCTGGGCCCATGGTGGCTCCCTCCCTGTGCCCCCGTTGTTCGTCTTGGCCGGTGCGTGGTGGTGCCGTGTACGTGCGGTTCGCTGGTGCGGTGCTGGTTCTGCCCTGCTGATGTCGGCGCTGTGCTGGTGCGGTGCTGGTGCTTTGTGCGGAGGTCGTGCGTCTGTCCTATGGCGCGCGCCCATGCCATGTGCGCGATCGGTCCCAGCACATCACATTCCGCACTCAGGCTGTCACTATTCGTTGCGAATTGGCCGAAAGTGGAAGCAGGGACTCCGGTTGCGTCAGACGAGCCGGACGGGCTTCTCCGGGCGTATCCCCGACTTGACCAGCCAGGCGCGCAGCGGGGCGGGGTCGCCGTCCTCGACGAGGCTGAGGACACGGGGGGTGAGATCCGCCGCGCGTTCGCCGTTGATGAGGAGGGACGGGCCGTCGAGCCAGTCCAGGCCCGGGGTGGCGCCCGCGGTGTCGATCGCGGCGCAGCAGACCATCGCGGTGACGTGGTCGGTGAGGAGTTCGCGGGCGGTGCGGGGTGGCTGGAGGGGGAAGAGGGGGAGAGCGGTGTCGTCCCAGGAGGTGAGGTCGGGGGCGGCGCTGCGGGAGTGGGGGGTGGCGGCTTCCTCGCGGGCCAGCTCGGCGGTGAGGGCGGCGGCGAGCGTCTCGGCTTCACCTTCGGCCTTCGTGGTCCCGTTTGCCCAGCCTGTATGGCTTTCGTGGTCGGGTGCGGGGGGCTCGTGGGGGGCGGTTTCGCCTTCGGCGAGTGCGGGGGTGTTCGTGGGGGTTGAGGCGTCCGGGGTGGTCGGCTCTTGCGCCGCGGGGGTTGAGGTGTCTGGGGTGGGCGGCTCATGCGCCGTCGGGATCGAGGCGTCCGGCGTGGGCGGCTCATGTCCCCTGGAGGTCGAGGCGTCCGGTGCGATCGGCTCATGTCCCGTGGAGGTCGAGGCGTCCTGCGTGGGCAGCTCATGCGCCGTCGGGATCGAGGCGTCCGGCGTGGGCGGCTCATGTCCCCTGGAGGTCGAGGCGTCCGGTGCGGTCGGGGCGTGTGTCCCTGGGGTGCCGTCGGGCGGAGGAGCCGGGGTCGTGGGGGTGGGGGGCGCGGGGGCGGCCGGGTGGGTCGCGGTCGGCTCCGGGGGCGTGTGGTGGGGGGAGGACAGGTGGGTCAGGACTCGGGCGAGGGTGGGGGCGTCGGAGTCCGGTGGCGTGGTGCCCTGTGTGTGGGTCACGCCCTGGGCGTCGAGGACTCGGTGGAGGCGGGCCGCGTCCAGGCGCCACTTCCGGTCCACGACCTCTTCCGGGTACTCCTGCCAGTCCACCGGGGCCCAGTCCGGGCCGGTCTCCGCGGGGCCGCCGTGGAAGAGGCGGGCGGCGAGGAGGGAGGCGGCCTCGTCGATCGTGCCGGGCTCCTCCAGGAGGTCGCATGCCGGGCGCTCGCCCAGGCGGGAGGCGAAGCCCTCGGCCAGGCGGTCGCGGCGGGACAGCTCGGTGAGGGCGGCCACCACGCCCGCGTCGAGGCGGGACGGCCAGCGGCCCATCCGCCAGGCGGGTAGCGCGACCCGGGTCAGGAGGCGGTCCCAGCCGGCGTATGCCAGGCCCACCTGTTCCTGCGCGACGATCCGCAGGCCGTAGTCCACAGCCTGTGCACGCTCGGCGGCCGCCGCGGCGACCCCGCGCTCCATCAGGGCCGCGTGCTCCCGGCAACTGCGCAGAAGGAGGCGGGCCACCCAGGCGACGCCCGCGCAGAGCACGCGGGTGAGCGGGCAGCGACCGGGGGTGGAGCCGACGGCCACCGCGGCGTCCAGTCCCCGTACGAAACGACGGGCCGCGGCTATGTCCGGGTGCGCCGAGGGTCCCGTACCGGCGACGACCGGGGCGAGCACCGCGCGCAGCTCTCCGACGCGCATCCACCACAGGAACGGCGACCCGATGACCAGCACCGGGGCCGCCGGGACCCGGCGGTGGGAGCCGTGGACGCCCGCGATCTCGTCCTCCCGGCCCTCCTGCGGAGGCGGGCCGTGGGCGGGATGGGTGCGGTCCTCCAGCCAGCTGTCGCAGTCCGGGGTGAGCGCTATCGCGGAAGGCGCGGGGACGTCCAGCCGGTCGGCGAGGTCGCGCACCATCCGGTACAGGTCGGGCGCGGACTCCTCGGCGATCGCGACGGTCGGACTGACGGCCGGCCGGGCCCGCGCCACGACCAGGGCGACGGCCCCGGCGGCGAGCAGCACGAGCACGCCGAGCACGCTCATGGCCAGCCGAGCCGCGTCCCAGCCGGCGCCCACCAGATGCCCGGTGGAACCTCCGGCGAGCAGCACCACGGCGACCGCCGCGGGCAGCAGCGCCACGGCCAGCGCGCGGCTGCGGATGCGCAGCACGGCGAGGGCCCGGGAACGCGCGGCCTGCGCGCCTGCCTCCACACCGATTCCGGTCACGACCGGACCTCACCCCCTCGCTGCCGTCCTGAATGCCCAGCTGTCCTGGCGTTGCTCACTCCCCCACTGTGGCAGCCGCCACTGACATCGCAATGCCGGTGGGCCAAGTGCCGGACCGCTTGCGCCGCACCCTAGTTGGGCCCCGGGCCCCCGTCAGCCGTATGGCGCCCCGGTCACCCGATGGAATGGCTTTGGGGAAAGGTGGATGACGTACAGCAAAGATCAGGCCCCGAATCCTTAGACGGATCCGGGGCCGATCGGGTTGTTCAGGGGCGGGGTTTTCGCCCCGGTTTCGAGGCTCTCAGGCTTCCGACGCCGCCTTCGCCGCGATGTCCGTACGGTGCTGGGAACCGTCGAGGCCGATACGGGCCACTGCCCGGTACGCCCGCTCGCGGGCCTCCGTGAGGTCCTTGCCCGAGGCCGTGACCGACAGGACGCGACCGCCGGCGCTGACCACGGCGTCACCGTCCCGCTTGGTGCCGGCATGCAGGACGTAGGCGTGCGGGGCGTCCTCGGCGGCCACGTCGTCGAGGCCGGTGATCGGGTCGCCGGTGCGCGGGGTGCCGGGGTAGTTGTGCGAGGCGATGACCACGGTGACCGCGGCGTCCTCGCTCCAGCGCAGGGGCGGCAGGTCCTCCAGGTTGCCGCTCGCGGCGGCGAGCAGGACACCGGCCAGCGGGGTCCTGAGGCGGGCGAGGACGACCTGGGTCTCGGGGTCGCCGAAGCGGGCGTTGAACTCGATCACCCTGACGCCCCGGGACGTGATCGCGAGACCGGCGTAGAGCAGACCCGAGAAGGGGGTGCCGCGACGGCGCATCTCGTCGACGGTCGGCTGGAGGACCGTCTGGAGCACCTCGTCGACCAGCTTGGGGTCGGCCCAGGGCAGGGGGGAGTACGCGCCCATGCCGCCGGTGTTCGGGCCTTCGTCGCCGTCGAGCGCGCGCTTGAAGTCCTGGGCGGGCTGGAGCGGCAGGACGGTGTCGCCGTCGGTGATGGCGAACAGGGAGACCTCGGGGCCGTCGAGGAACTCCTCGATGACGACCCGCTCGCAGCCGGCCGCGTGCGCCTTGGCCTCGTCGAGGTCACTGGTCACGACCACGCCCTTGCCCGCCGCGAGACCGTCGTCCTTGACGACGTACGGGGCGCCGAAGGCGTCGAGGGCCTCGGCGACCTCCTCGGCTGTCGTACAGACATAGGAGCGGGCGGTCGGGACTCCGGCCGCGGCCATGACGTCCTTGGCGAAGGCCTTCGAGCCCTCCAGCTGCGCGGCCTCCCCGGACGGGCCGAAGACCGGGATGCCCGCGTCGCGCACGGCGTCGGCGACTCCCGCGACGAGCGGGGCCTCCGGGCCTACGACGACGAGGTCGACGCCGAGTCGCTGCGCGAGCGCGGTCACGGCGTCGCCGTCGAGTGCGTCGACCGGGTGCAGCTCGGCGACCTCGGCGATGCCGGCGTTGCCGGGAGCGCAGTGCAGGGCACTGACGTCGGGGTCGAGGGACAGGGAGCGGCACAGGGCGTGTTCGCGGGCGCCGGTACCGATGACGAGGACCTTCACGGGGGTCAGCCTAACGGGGTTTTTGTGGGGGGTTCCTAAGGGGTGGGGCGAGGGGAGTTGTGGGTTCCTCCAAGGGGTGGGGCTGAGCGGGCGGTACGGCTGTGCTCGCGCCGGCCGCTCTGCTCGCTCTACTCGTCCTACTCGTTCGTGAACTCCTCGACGACCGTCGCTCCCAGTTCGCGCACGATCAGTTCGTGGCCAGAGAGGGCGGACTCGTTGAGGTCGGGGTCGTCGTCCTCGGGGATGTCGTCCTCGATGGAGACCGGTGGGGGTTCCGGGGCGGAGGAGCGGGGAGCGGGCGCCGGGGTGGGTCTCGGGGGTGGGGTGGGCTGGGGGGTGGGGGTGTGTGAC